>CAZVPS010000186.1:0-4527 GCA_964629105.1 uncultured Anaerolineaceae bacterium | reverse complement strand
GCGCCCGGCGCGCTCGAGCGCCCGCAGGCGCCGCAGCACGGCGGGCCGGCTCTCGACGGCCGGCAGGGCCCGGACGGGGCGCGGACCCGTCGCCAGGGAATCGAGAAGGGCCGCCGTTGCGGCGTCGTCGCCGGCAGCGCTCCCGGCGTCGTCCCCCGGAGCACCGCCGCCGGCAGCCGTCGCCACGAGGTCGAGGCGCTCCAGGAGCCCGGGCGGAAGCATCGCCCGGATCGCCAGCGCGGGCGGCGCGAGGTAGTGCTCGGCGATCCAGCGGGCCAGGGCGAGGGAGAGGGGCGGGAGGAGCGGGCCGTCGGCCCGGACCAGCGCGGCCAGCGGTTTCGCCGCGACGCCGTCGGGCGGGAGGGCGTCGCCGAGCACGATCCCGATCGCCCGTCGGCGCCCCCACTCCACGATGACCGCCTCGCCGGGCGCGACGCCGGCGAGGGCGTCAGGAACGAGGTAGGTCCAGGTTCGATCGCCGGCGACGCCGGGCGCGTCGACCGCCACCTCGACGTGGCGCAGCTCGGCCGGGCCGGCCGGGCTAGACTCCGGAGGCGCGTCCGGGCGCACGGCCGTCAGACGACGACCTGGCGGTCCGGGTGGCGCGCCCGCTCGTCCCGGATGATCGCGTCGATCCGCTCGGCCGTCCGCTCCACCTTGCCGTCCTCGTTGACGACCACGTGGTCGTAGTCTCCCGCCCGGGCCAGCTCGATCGCGGCGTTCCGCTGGCGCAGCTCCAGCTGCTCGGCGGTCTCGGTGGCGCGCGCCCGCAGCCGCCGGAAGAGCGCCTCCAGGGAGGGCGGGACGACGAAGACGAGGAGGGCGTCGGGGACGAGCGACTTCACGGCCGCCGCGCCCTGGACGTCGATCTTCAGGATCACGTCGTGACCGGAGGCGAGCGCCCGGCGCACCTCCGCCCGGGGGGTGGCGTACCAGTTGCCGTGGACCTCGGCCCACTCGAGGAAGGCGCCGGCAGCACGGAGCGCGGCGAACCGATCGCTGCCCAGGAAGTGGTAGCTGGCGCCGTCGACCTCGCCGGGCCGCGGCGAGCGCGTCGTGCACGTGACGACGTAGTGGTAGGCGGGTTCGGCGGAGCGCGCCCGCAGAGCGTCGATGATCGTGTCCTTCCCCACCCCGGACGGGCCCGACACGACGACGAGCAATGCCCCGGGGGCCCCGGCGCTCGGAGCGCCGGCGAGCGGGTCATCCGGGGCGGGGGCGGCGCCCAGCGGCCGCTCGGTCACCGCTCGTCCTCCGTCGCGACGGCGACGGGCGGTCGCGGCGGCGCCCCTGCGGCGTCGGCACGCAGGCCCGCGAGGGGCGTCTCGAGGGCGGCCGGAAGCGGAGCTTCCAGCCGTACCAGGTCGCCGGTCGCCGGCGACGCGAAGACGAGCCGCCACGCGTGCAGGAAGAGGCGCTCTAGGCCGTCCGGCCCACGCCGTGCGGTCCCCGTCCCGTACACGGTGTCGCCCGCGACGGGGTGGCCGAGGGCGGCCAGGTGGACGCGGATCTGGTGCGTCCGTCCCGTGACCAGGTCCACCTCGAGCAGCGTCCATCCGGCAAACCGCTCCCGGACCCGGTAGCCGGTGACGGACGGCCGCCCGTCGGGGATCACCGCCATCCGCATCCGGTTCTTCGGGTCGCGTCCGATCGGCGCCTCGACCCGGCCGAGAGCCGCCTGCACGCTCCCCTGGACGAGGGCCAGGTAGGTCTTCTTGACCCGGCGCGCCTTGAGCTGGTCCATGAGGCTCGCCTGCGCCGCGTCGGTCTTGGCCACGATGAGCAGGCCGGACGTGTCCCGGTCGAGGCGGTGCACGATCCCGGGCCGCTCCACGCCGGCAATCCCCCCGTAGACCGTGTCGCGCGCGAGGAGGGCGTTGACGAGCGTCCCGGACCAGTGCCCGGGGCTCGGGTGGACCACGAGCCCGGCCGGCTTGTCCACCACGAGGAGGTCGCCGTCCTCGTAGACGACGTCGAGGGGGATCGCCTCCGGCTCGATTCCGGCCGGCTCGACGGGCGGCACGTCGATGATGATCACCGCGCCGGGCAGGACCGCCGTGTTCGCCTTCACGGGCTGCCCGTCGACGCTGACCCGCCCCTCCGTCATGAGGCGCTGGACGCGGCTCCGCGAGAGCCCGGAGAGGTCCGCGGCGAAGCGATCCGCCCGTCCGCCCCTGCCGGCCGGAACCACCAGCCGCAGCTCCGTCATCCGGCGCCGGCCTCGCGGCGCCCCGGCGGAAGGACCGCCATGAGGAGCAGCAGCAGGATCGCGGTCGAGATCGCCGCGTCGGCCAGGTTCCAGGTGTAGAAGCGCCAGCCGTCGGGGAACCCCATGTCCACGAAGTCGACGACGTGGCCCAGCCGGATCCGGTCGATGAAGTTCCCGACGGCGCCCCCCAGGAGGAGGCCGAGGGCGAGGGTCGCCAGCCGCCCGTTCCCCGCGACGGCTCGGCCGTGGTACCAGACGATGAGCGCCATCACGGCGACGCTGAGGGCGGCGAAGGGGACCGCCTGGTCGCGGAAGAGCCCGAAGAGGGCGCCGGTGTTGGCCACGGACCAGATGCGGACCCAGGCGCCCAGGACCTCGACGGGCTCGCCGACCGGGAAGCCGGCCACGATCCAGGCCTTGCTCAGCTGGTCCGCGCCGACGATCGCCGCCGCGAGGCCGAAGAAGGCGACGCGATGGCGGCTCACCGGCGGATCCTCACGACGCGTCGCGGCGGCGGCGGCGGATGGCGATCGAGGCCTCCGCGCCGCCGAGGGCGACCGTCGCGCGCGGCCAGCCGTCGGGCAGCTGCCCCTCGGCGACCGCGTCGGCGAGTGTCTCGGCGGCCACCGCCGCCAGGTGGGGCCGCACGCCCGCCGCCGCGTCGGGGAGCGCCAGGACAAGGTCGATGCGGTCGTCGAGCTCCAGGCCGGCCTCGCGGCGGAGGTCCTGGATCGCCCGCTGCAGCTCCCGGGCGTCGCCTTCGGCCCTCAGCGCGGCCGTCAGCTCCGTGTCGAGCACCACCACGAGCCCGTCGTCGTGGGCCACCGCCGTGCCGGGGCGCGGCGCCGCGAGGATCTCCACCTCGTCTGGGGCGAGCACCACGCCGCCGAGGGCGACCGACCCGTCCGGGCGGATCTCGAACCGGCCCTCACGCGCCGCGGTCATGACCGCGGGGATCGCGGGGCCCAGCTTCTTCCCGATCTTCGGGAGGAGCGGCTTGACGCGCCGCTCCACGAGCGTGGACTCGTCGCCGATCAGGAGGACCTCCCGGACGTTCACCTCGTCGGCCACCAGGTCCAGGAGCGCGTCCAGCTCGGCGTGGTCGCCGCCCGGGAGCGCGATCCAGAGGCGCGCCAACGGCTGCCTGGTGCGGATCCCCGCCTGCGCCCGCAGCGTGCGGGCAAGCTCCACGGCCCGCTGGGCCGTCTCCATCGCGCCCTCGAGGCCGGTGTCGCGAAGGTCCGCGAGCTCCGCGGACGGCCAGCGGGTCAGGTGAACGCTGTCCGGCGCCATCAGGCCGCCGCGCACGACGAGGTTCTGGTAGATCGCCTCGGACAGGAACGGCAGCAGGGGGGCCGTGACCCGGACCAGCCCGACGAGGACGGCGTGCATCGTCGCGAACGCAGCCGCCCGGTCGGCGCCGGCGCCGGCGCGCGAGAAGCGGCGCCGCGTCCGGCGCAGGTACCACGTCGAGAGCTCGTCGATGAAGCGGGAGACCGCCCCGGCGGCGGCATCGGGGTCGAAGTCGCGGAGGCGGTCCTCGACGCGCGCGGCCAGGCCGGCCAGGCGCGAGAGGATCCAGCGGTCAAGCGTGGGGCGCTCGGCGACCGGGAGCCCCTGCTCGTCATGACGCCATCCGGCGAGGCGCGCATACGTCGCGAAGAAGGCGTGGACGTTCCACAGGACGAGCAGCTCGCGGCGCGCCTCGTCCGCCGCGTGCCAGCCGAAGAGGATGTTGTCCTGCGGCCGGGCCTTGGCGTACATCCAGCGCATCACGTCAACGCCCATCCGCTCGGCGGCCTCGTCGAACTCGATCGCGTTGCCCCAGCTCTTGTGCATGGGGCGACCATCCTCGCCGAAGAGGGTCGCGTACCCGAAGATCGCCCGGAATGGAGCCTCCCGGCGCAGGACGGTGCTCATCGCGAGCATCGAGTAGAACCAGTTGCGGAACTGGCCGGGGAAGCTCTCGGTGATGAAGTCGGCGGGGAACCAGTCCGCCCAGTGGGCCGGATCCTCGCGGTAGTGGAGCGTCGAGAAGGGCACGATCCCGGCGTCGAGCCACGGGTTCCCCACGTCGGGGATCCGCGCCACGGGCGCGCCGCAGCCGGGGCAGGCGATCCGGACCGCGTCGACGTGGGGGCGGTGGGGCGTGTGGCCCTCGAAGGCATCCCAGCCGGCCACGGCGCGCTCGCGGAGCTCGTCTCGACCCCCGACCACGTCGAACGTGCCGCAGGCCGCGCACTCGTAGATCGGCAGGGCGAGGCCCCAGTAGCGCTTCTTGCTGATCATCCAGTCGTGCATGTTCAGCAGCCAGTCGA
>CAZVPS010000185.1:0-4541 GCA_964629105.1 uncultured Anaerolineaceae bacterium | reverse complement strand
GGCGGTCGACTCGTAGAAGAGCATGTAGGTCCAGTGCAGGGCGCCGCCGGTGATCGCGTTGGAGCTGAGGGCGATGAGCGGGTCCCTCGTCTTGAGGGGATCGTAGCGGGCAGCAAGGGCCGCCTTGCCGATCCGGACCACTTCGTCGCTGTCGATGACGTCGTAGGGGATCCGCTTGGTGTACTGGTCGACGAACGAGATCACTCCCTCACCCGTGACCTCTTCGACCTCGGTGACCTTGCCCCACGGATCGATCTCGACCCTGAACACGGCATCGGCTTCAGCCTTGTCGATGAAAGCGAAGGCCCAGTAGCTCGGCACGCCCTCGTCGTTGACCATGTTGCCGACCGCCTTGACCAGGTACGCCCCGCTGCGCCACTTCTGCGCCTCCGCGAGTGCCCTGCGCCACTCCTCGCGGAACGTGTACTGCAACGGCCCGCCGCCGCCCTCGGCAATCTCGCGACCGGGCGGGATCTCCTGGCCTGGTGCCTGGCCGTCCGACGCGACCGGCGTCGCCGGAGCAGCCGTGGTTGCCCCGGGGCCACTGGTTGGCGCCTTCGTTGGGCCGGATGAGCCGCACCCGAGCGCAAGGACCGCGACGAGACCGAGCGCCGCGAGAACGCGGAGAGCGGAGAAGGTCCGTCCGAATCGCGCGCGCATCATGCACCCCAATGTCGTTGACGTTACGTGGCGCGCCCTGAGAGGATGACCGATGACGGGCGGAGCGCAGGACCCAGGGACATCGACACGGGTCATGTGCCATCGCCACCCGCGGATCACGCCCTTACGGTTGCGTGAGGATCATCTGCGGCTCGCCGAAGGCGCCGAGCCCATCCTGCATGAACTCGCACTTCCCGCCTCGGACGTTGCCGTTGTTGTAGGCCTGGCGCAGGCAGTTGCGCAGGGCCAGTTGGCCCCAGTAGTTGGGGTGGAACGATTCGTTCTTGAAGTAGACAGTGCCCGGCAGGGGCAGGAGTCCGCCGGCAGACCAGATGCCGCGGATCTGGGCGATCCACTCGGATTTGTTGGATGCCCCCGAATCGGTCCAGTTCTTGACCGGCTCGTCGGATCCGACGAGTCCGACCGTGTCCTCGCAGAGGCGATGACCGTTGAACGCCTGGCTGACATCCATCACGTGGACATCTGTCCCCGTGTAGTAGTCCGAGAAATCGCCGACCGAAACGTTGATCGCGTTGTTGATGAGCGGGAGCGCGGTGTCGTTCGCCCAGTTCGCGTCGAGGTCCCAGAACGGGCAGCCGTTGTTGAATCTGCTCTGGCCGGGCTGGTTGTAGCGGAAATCGCCGCCTGGCGGTATCGGCCCTGGATAGTTCTGGATGAGCAGCGACCAGTAGTCGTCGGGATATCCGGCGGCCCGCATCGCCAGGACGATGTCCTCGTAGGCGTTGACGAGCTTGGTCCTCACCGCGGTGACGTTGTCATTGGAAAAACGGGCGATGACCGACCCGTCGTCGAAGCAGAAGTCCTTGTCCAAATATGAGCTTCCGGCGAAGTCCTTGGCGCACTGCGCGACCGTGTCGGAGAACGAGAAGTCGTTCCCGCCGATCGAGAGAACGACGAGCTTCACGTTGTGGGCCCGCGCCGTCTCGGTGAGCAGGGTCGCCTGCCCCTTGACGCCGGCCGGACAGTCCGTGCGGTGGATGTCGTTCGGGCAATTGTCGATCCCGGGCTTGTTGCCGCCGGATGGTGCGCGCGTCTGCGTCGTGGCCCCAGAGCAGGCGAGGTTGATGGTCGTCACCTGGGGCTGGCCGCGCCGCTGGTCGATGTGGACCTCGGCGGACTCCGAACGATGACAACCGCTGATCACCTCGGCGGTGCCGGCCGCGTTGTCGTAGTAGGCGTCGGAGCCGAGAGCATCGATGCGAACGTACCAGTCACTGGTATTGCCCGCCCAGCGGCCAGCCTCGCCCGAGACATATGAGTCGCCGAGGGCGACGATGGTCGGCAGGCCCGCCGGCGGCCCCCAGGTCGCGGTCGGAGAGGGCTCGGGCGTGATCGTGGGCTGCGGCGTCCAGCCCGGACAGTAGCCCTTGTTCGTCGCATGGGCCTTGATCGAGGGCGCCGCCGCCCAGCGCACCCAGATGCCATCGGGGAACGAGGGGACCCCATACATGCTCCCGTACGTATAGGAGGGCGGCGAGAGAACAAAGAACCTCTCGTTGGCGAACACGGTGGTAAACGACTCGGTAGGGGAGAATTCGAGGTGGAGATCCGGGGCCGGCGACCCCGTGACGAACAGCCGGGCGTCGCGGTATTCCTGGCAATCGGTCGTGATGGTCAGTGGTCCGTAGAGCGCGCTGCTCGTCGGCGACGGTGCGGGCGTTTCGGTCGGCTCGCTCGAAGGCCCCGGCGTTTCGGTCGCACCGCCGAGGCCACTGATCTGGGCGCTCGACGCCTGCACGGCGATGTGTGCCGGAAGGACCTTCCCATCGGGCCCTGCCCGCGAGATCCCGACCCAGATCCCGATGGCCCCAGGGGCGATGTCGGAGCGTGCGATTGTGTATGACCCCGACGTGGTGTAGCCCTGCGGGTCACTTGGCGGCGAGGAGTTCTTCAAGGTCACGAGCACTGGCTCGCTCAGGGTCGAACCGCCCCCGCCCTCGACGATCGTGCGGAAGGTGAGCCAGAATTGGGCGTCGACGAAGGGCCCGCCGTTGACCGTGTCGGTGGCGAGCAGGTTCATGTCGAGACGGATCTGGTCGGCGACCGGAGTGCCGAAGAAGGCCCAGGAGGCCCGTCGCGGTTCCGGCAGCATCGCGCAGCCACCACCAGCCGTTGTTTTCGTCGCCGTTGACCTCGAAGTCGACGCGGATCGCCGGGACCGGTGCCGGGGTGTAGCTCGGGATCTCGCCTGGCGCGCCGACAATGGGCCCGGCATGCGATTCGCCGGGGGTCGCCGCGGGGTTGCCGGTCGGCGCCTTCGTTGGACCGGATGAGCCGCACCCGAGTGCGAGGATCGCGACGAGACCGATCGCCGCGAGGACGCGGAGAGAGCAGAATGCCCGCCCGCTTGGTGCACGACGCGAGTGCCCGTTGGGACCGAAGCCCCTGGAGAGAGCCATCCCTTCACTCCTCGCCGGATGAGCCAGTGGCATCACGTGCGATGGGGGACACATCCGTGACCGGGACGCGCTCGCGGACACGATGGTGGGTCGGTCATCACGCGTCAAGTCGCGATCGGCACCCGTGATCGGCGCCCGTGCGCAGGCGCGCCAGCCGGGACCGGGGCTCACGAGGACGCCCCGCCAACGTCCGCCCCCTGACGGCGACTGCTAACCTCTTCGCGACCATCGCCTCCGGGATCCTGGCATCACCGCTGCGCCCCCGTGCCTGCCTCAATGTTCGGGCTGCACGATACGGTGCTCGTCCGTCGACGGGGGCGCATGCCGAGACCGAGAATGAGGCTGTCATGCGCCGGATGTCGCTCGCGGCGGCAGCGCTGACGATCGTCGTGGGTGCCTGTGGCGGGTCGGGCGCCACGACGGGTCCGACGACTGGTCCGACGGCGGGTCCGACGGCCGCGCCCCTGGTGACGGCCTCCCAGCATGCCACTTCGTCCCCGACCCCCAGCGCCGAACCCTCCCTGGCGCCCGGTGCGATCAGATACCGGGTCGTGAACCTGTCCGAGGCGGTCCTGGACGTCTATGTCCGAACCCAGGGCATCGTGACTGCCTTCCCGGTCGCCGCCGGCGTCGCTCCCGGCACCGTGACCGGAGACTTCTTCCCGCCCGAGCCAGGTCGCGTCGTCGTGGTCCGGGCCGGAGACGAGGATCCGACTTGCGTGGTCGACTGCACCTTCCTGGCCGAGTCGAGCACCGGCTTCGGCGAAGGCAACCAGCGAACGATCGTTGTCCGCAAAGATGGGGCAACCGAGTTCTGGGAGCACCCCGAGGCGGCTTCGATCGGGAAGATGGCGAACACCATCAGTCCCGCCGACCCAGCCCAGGCGGTCATGTTCGTGGTTGCCCAGGGAGTGGCCGGCGCGACCTTCGGCCTGCAGATCGCCTACCAGGGCGTGCCGGGATGCCAGGTCAACAACGATGCGCCCAACCTTCTCATCGGCGGAACGCAGGTCGTCCGGTTCGCTCTCGAGCCAGCGGGCGTTGAAGCCACCCTCCATGGCAACAACGATCGAGACTGCTCCGCCGCCGCGGTCGGCGAGCCGTTCAAGGTCGTCGGAGCCCCGGGCTCGCGGACATTCCTGTTCCTGTGGGGCGCTGTCGATGCGATGAAGGGCCTGGTCGTCCCGATCCCGTGACGGTGCTCGCCGCCCCGGCAGGCTGAGGCTCAGGCGACGGGCTCGGGCAGCGCCGCGGGCGACACGTACCGGCGCAGCTCCGGGAAGTGACGCACGACCGCGACGAGGCCCACGAGGCAGAGGATTCCGCCCGACACCACGGAGAGCTGCGGGCCCACGACGGCAGCCACCGCCGCGGCCTCCACGTCGCCGATCCGTGGCCCGCTCGTGACGACGAGGATGTGGATCGACGCCACCCGTCCCCGGATCTCGTCGGGCGTCTCGA
>CAZVPS010000184.1:0-4561 GCA_964629105.1 uncultured Anaerolineaceae bacterium | reverse complement strand
GATAGTTGCGCGTGCAACTATGTCCGTGGTAGCGTGGTGACATGACAGCGCACGACGTCCCCGCCACGGGGACGGCGCGCCGGGGCCGGAGGCGCGCCCGGCCCTCCTTCATGAGCGACCGGAGCATGAACGTCACGTTCCCCGGCTTCTCGGCGAGGCGGCGCATGAAGTACGGGTACCACTGTGAGCCGTACGGCACGTAGACCCGGACCCGGTGGCCGCGCTCCAGCAGCTGCGCCTGCAGGTCGCGGCGGACGCCGTGGAGCATCTGGAACTCGTACCGGTCACGGCTGATCCCCTCGCCCTCGGCCCAGCGGATCAGCCGCCCGATGAGCCGCCCGTCGTGCGTGGCCAGGGCCGGGTAGGTGCCGTCGGCCATCAGCCGCCGCGCCTGGGCCTCGTAGGCCGCGCTGATCGCCTCGCGCTCGCGCAGGGCGACCGAGGTCGGCTCGTTGTAGGCGCCCTTGCACAGGCGGACGCGAGCACCCTCAGCGATGAGCGTCTCGACGTCGACCGGCGACCGGTGGAGCGCGGCCTGGATGACGACCCCGCTCTCCGGGTTGAGCGGCCGCAGCTCGCGCCAGAGATCGAGCGTCCGGTCCGTTTTCGTGTGGTCCTCCATGTCGATGCGGACGAAGGCGCCGAGCTCGGCCGCCTTCCGGAACACCCGGGCCACCGTGTCCCGGCAGAGGTCCCGGTCGATGTCGAGGCCCATCTGGGTCAGCTTCAGGCTGACGTTCCGCTCCAGGCCGTGCGCCGCGATCGCGTCGAGCGTCTCCTCGTAGCGGCCGGCCGCCAACCCGCAGGCGCCCGCCGAGTCGACCGATTCGCCCAGGACGTCGACGGTCGTCAGGTAGGCGTCGTCGCGCAGGCGCTCGAGCGCCGGGAGCACCTCCGGAAGCGATTCGCCGGCGATGAAGCGACGAACCATGGGCCGGGTGATCGGGACCCGCGTCGAGAGCCGCCCGAGCGCCTTGCGGTGCGAGAGCCAGATGAAGGAGGCTCGCAGCGCTCGTGTCGGGATCGAGTCGCGGGAGGTCGAGGTGCTCAAGGGGCAGGCTCCTGGGATGCGGGCTCCGGGGGGCTGTCTGGCCCGGGTGCCGCGGCAGGCTCGGGCGACGGGGCCGGCTCGGACGCCGGGGAGGCGGCCGTCGTGCCAGCCGACGCGGGCGCGGCCGGCAGGCGGTAGGCGTCGTCCAGCGCGTCGAGGAGGCGATCCTCGTCGGCGCGGCGCAGGAAGGTCCACGCGAGGTAAGCGGCGATGACCGCCGTCCACGCGATCGCAGCCGGCACGACAAGCGACTGGAGGAGGTCCGGGCCCCACGGCCCCGGCGTGAGGCCGTCAACGTAGACCGCCGTCGAGACGAGCCCCGCCACCCACAGGAGCCCTGCGCCGGCGGTGTACCCGATCGTCATCCCGCCCATGAACCCGAGCGGGTTGCCGAACGAGAGAGCGGCGATCTTCGGCGCGTCGGGCGGGTAGAAGTAGGCCGCCTCCAGGCGGTGGGCGACCAGGACGTCGCGGCCGAGGCGCTCGTTGATCGCCTCCTCAAGGCACTCGGCGTGGCGCCGGGCGAAGATCGTGTGCCAGAAGAGGTAGCCGGTCTCGAGGAAGGCGAACGGGACGATGAACGGCACGGGGACGACGGCCGCCGGCAGGAGGCCGCTCCAGCCCAGGACGAGGAGGCCGATGCAGAGGAACGCCCAGTTGCGGATGGTGGCGAAAAAGAGGCTCGAGTAGCCGAAGAGCATGCCCCGCATCCGCTCAAGCTGGGCTTCGAGCAGGCGGAGCTCGGCGGCAGCTGCCTCGGCCGGTGCCAGGGCCGTCGCGTCCGGCGCCGGTGAATCCGGGGTCGCGAGCGCGGCGGGGTCGCCCCGCCCGAACGACATCGAGAAGCGCATGGGTGGTCCACCTCGAGGTGACGGTCGCCTCCGATGGTACAGAAGCAAGCCGCCCTCCCGGGGCCCGCCGCGAACCGGGCTTCTCAGCAACCGGCCGCGATGGTAGCCGTGACGTCAGGACCGCGGCGAGGCGCTCCGGGCCGCGGCGACGGCGTCGCCGGACGCGGCGAGCCGCTCGACGATCGCGAGGGTCCGTTCGTCGAGGGCGCGGAGCGCCTCGAGGACCTTCTCGATCTCGGCCTCCGCCTTGACGTTGACCTCGAAGTCGGACTCCGCACGGGCGTCGGCGTGGGCGGCCTGGATGTTCTGGCCGACCATGATCAGGGGCATGAGCAGGAGCTGGACGATGTTGCCGAGGAAGAGCAAGAAGGCGAACGGGTACGGATCGAAGGGCTTCGACGCGAGGGCGCCCTGCCACAGGATCCAGGCGCCCATGACCGCGGCGAACAGGTAGAAGGCGTACATCGTGCCGATGCCTGCCGTGACGACCCCGGCGATCCGGGCGTTGATTCCGGGTCCGGCGACGTCCGCCCGTCGGACGAGGCGCGCGCGCCGCGGTTGCGGCCGGAGGTCCAGCCGGCTCCCGGCCGGCGACGGGGAAGGCTGCGCGATGTCCTGCATCGGTCGCTCCTGGTGGCGGGTTCGGTGCGAGGAGGCTACGCCAATCCCGCGCCTGCGCACGCCGGCAAGCCGGAGATCCCGCGACGTCAGCCTGGACGCTTCACGCTGACGCCGGCTCCACGGACGCTCAGCGCTCCGCCGCGGGAGGCTCCTCGAGCACGTACCGCTTGAGCCAGCCGACGATGCGACCGAAGGCGTCGCGCCGGTTCTCGCGGCGCTCCCAGCCGTGCCCCTCCTCCGCGTACCAGTGGACCTCGTGGTGCTTGCCCTCGATCTCGAGCGCCTCGACCATCTTCTCGGTCATCAGCGGCACGACGCGGCGGTCCTTGCGGCCGTGGAGGATGAGCAGCGGGGCCTCGATCCGCTCGGCCCGGAAGAGCGGGGGGCCGCGGCGGTACAGCTCCACCTGCGCGGGGTCGTCGGGGGAGCCCATCATCCGCTGGAGGTCGAGCCGGCCGTGCTGGTCGCCGTGGCGATAGCTCTCGGAGATCTCGGAATCGCCGAACAGGTCCACGCCCGCGGCCCACATCGCGGGCTCCTCGACCAGCGCACAGAGGGTGAGATACCCGCCGTACGAGCCGCCGAACATGGCGAGCTTGCCGTTCGACCACGGCTGGGCGGCCGCCCAGCGCGCCGCGTCGATCACGTCGTGCAGGTCGCCGTGGCCCCACTCGCCGCGATTGGCCAGGCGGAAGTCGCGGCCGTGGCCCGTAGAGCCCCGGAAGTCGACCGACAGGAAGGCGTACCCCTCCTGGACCAGCAGCTGGCGGAACGGCTGGAAGTCGCGGAGGACCTGCCCCGAGGGTCCGCCGTGCGCGTGGACGATGGTCGGGACGGTCCTCCCGCCGCGCTTCCCGGTGGCGGCAGCGGGGTGCCAGAGGGTCACCGGGATCGCCAGCCCGTCGCGGGCCCGGATCACCAGGCGCTCGGGCTCGACGAAGCCGCCGACGGGCACGACGGCGGGCAGCGAGCGCGTCAGCCGCCGCGGCCGGGCGAGGGTGCCGTCCCCGGCGGGAACCGCGAAGATCCAGAAGTCCTCCGGGTCGCGTTCGGACGCACCGATCGCGAGGATCCCGCTCCCGTCGGGCAGCCAGTCCACCGCCCGCCAGACGCCGTCGACCGGGTTGACCCGGACCCCGGGCCCGGGGGCGGCCTCCTGGGGACGCCGCTTCGGCGGCCGGCCCGGACCGCGCCGCGCGGGCGCGGCGGCCACGAGCGGAGCGACGACGAGGTCGACGAGCCCGTCGCGGAGGACCGGGTGGACGAACCGGCTGCCGTCGGGCGACGGGAGGGGCGCCATGCCGAAGCCGGCGTTGTAGTCGCCGTGCTCCACGGGGCCGGAGGTGAGGGCCGGCCGATCGCCGCCGTCGAGGGGCACGCGGACGACCTGGAACCAGCCGTCACGGTCGGACGCCACCAGGAGCCCGCTGCCGTCCGGGAGCCAGCGCGGGGTCGTCTCCCAGGCCCCGGCGCCGGCGACGACGCGCTCCTCGCCACCGGCCGCGTCGACGACGGTGACCTGCATCGTGGTGAGATCGGGGTCGCGCTGGGCGAGCACCGCGATGCGGCTGCCATCCGGCGACCACTGGAGGTCCTCGACGTCGATCCCGACCGCCGTCAGGGCCCGCGGCTCGGGGCGCGCCTCGCGCGCCGGACGTGGACCGCGGCGGGGCAGCGGCGCCGCGACCACCCATGCCTGGCTCCAGCCGCGGCGGCGGGAGACGAAGGCGATCCGACGCCCGTCGGGCGCCCACCGCGGCGCATGCTGACCGGCCGGGTGATCCGCGACGATCGTCGGCCGGGTGCCGTCGCTCCCCACGATCCAGATCGCCTTCTCCCGCACGTACGCCAGCCGGAACCCGTCGGGCGACCACCGCGGGTCGCTGACCGCGTGCTCGGAGGCCGTCACCTGGCGGACCAGCCCGGAGCGCAGGTCCAGGACGAAGACCTGGCGCGCTCCGGCGGCCTCGGCCGTGTAGGCGACGCGCCGGCCGTCCGGGGAGAGGCGCGGCTCGCGCGGCGACTCCACGGCCACGAT
>CAZVPS010000183.1:0-4567 GCA_964629105.1 uncultured Anaerolineaceae bacterium | reverse complement strand
TCCCCGGGGTCTGCGCCGGGCGATCGCGCGCGTGGCCGCCCTCAACGCCGGCGCGGCAATGCTCGCGCTCGGCATCCCGACAGGGGGCGAGCGCCATCACGACCGCGGGCGACAGCCTCGCGGTCGTGACCCTGGGAGCGTCACACGCCCTGGCGGCCGGAGCGGTCGGCGACGTCCGGCAGCTGCCCGCCGCGGCGAACCGGTACGTCTGTCAGCCGGGTCCGGGCCAGCGCCCGGAGCATCGCGTCCTCGGCCTCGACGAAGACCTCGTGCACGTCGCAGTGGCCGTCGAGGCCGCAAGGCCCCCCGCGGAGGACACACGTCCGGCGCCTGCTGTCGCCCTCCACCGCCTCCACCACGTCCAGGAGGCTGACGTCGGCAGCGGGCCGGACGAGGCGGTACCCGCCGGCGCGGCCCGTGGTCGCCACGACGAGGCCGGCCGCGGCGAGGTCGCCCATGACCTGCGGCAGGAAGCGGACCGGGATCGACATCTCCTCGGCGATCCGTCGGACCGACAGGAGCCGCCCGCCGGGGGCGCGCGCAAGCGCGAGCGCCGCCCGGACGGCGTAGTCGCCCCGCTTGGTGAGCTCCATCCGCACGCCTGGAGTATGCGACGCCCCGGCTGCCGCCCGCGCGGCGGGCGGGCGACCGCCCGGCCGCTGGTAGACTCGCCGCCAGACGACGGCCTGCGCCGTCTCCCGGACCGGAGGCGCGCAGCGCAGGGGCCACGAGGGAGGAACCGATGGCGGACGACCGCGAGCGCTGGGCGCTGATCCTCGGCGCATCGAGCGGCATGGGTGAGGCGGCGGGGCTCGCCCTGGCCCGGGCGGGCTACCGGATCTTCGGGATCCACCTGGACTTCCGCGCCGGCCTCGGGCATGTCGAGGAGGTCAAGGCCGCCATCGCGGCGACCGGGTCCGAGGCGATCTTCATCAACATGAACGCGGCCGACGACGAGAAGCGCGCTGACGCCCTGGCCCGGCTGGCGGATCGCTTCGCGGCGTCGCGCGCCGCCGGGCGGACACCGCACCTGCGCGTGGTCATGCACTCGCTCGCCTTCGGCTCGCTGCAGCCGTTCCTCGCCGAGGACCCCAAGGGCGCCATCAGCCGCAAGCAGATGGAGATGACCCTCGACGTCATGGCCAACTCGCTCGTCTACTGGGTCCAGGACCTCTGGCGGGCGGGCCTCCTCGAGCGCGGCTCCAAGGTCTTCGCCATGACCTCCGAGGGCTCGGCCCGGACGATCCCGTCGTACGGCGCCGTCTCCGCCGCGAAGGCGGCCCTGGAGTCGCACTGTCGCCAGCTCGCCATGGAGCTCGCGCGGCTCAACTCCGGCGTGGCCGTCAACGCCCTCCGGGCGGGCGTCACCGAGACCCCGGCGCTCCGGAAGATCCCCGAGGCTGCGCGCGTCATCGAGCACACGCTCGCCCGCAACCCGCACGGCCGGCTCACGACCGTCGAGGACGTCGCCGTGGCGATCGTCACGCTCGCATCGACCGACTCCGATTGGATCAACGGCAACGTCATCAACGTCGACGGCGGGGAGTTCCACACCGGGTAGGGCTGACCCCGGGCCCTGCCGTCAGGGCTTCAGGGCGGACCTTCGTTTGCAGAGCCATGTCCGTTCGGGCTACCGTGGAGACCGGAGGTATCGATGGCCGACCCCGCTCCCCACCAGCCGCTCGAGCAGCATGCCCACGTGCACGACCGCTTCTGCGGCCACGCCGCGGTGCCGCACGAGGACCACGTCGACTTCCTGCACGATGGCCACGTCCACCACGTTCACGAAGACCACGTGGACGACCTAGACGGCGTGCTCGCGGGCCCCCTTGCGGGCCCCGACGCCCACGTTGCGCACACGGGGCACATGCACGTGCACGAGGACGGCTGCGGCCACGCGGTGGTCCCCCACGAGGACCATCTCGACTACGTCCACGGCGACCACCGCCACGCGGGGCACCACGTCCATTACGACGAGCACTGAGGGCGGAAGGGCGTGGGCAGGTGCGCCGACCGGGCCTGGTTGCCGGGGCGAACGACCCGACCTGGCCCGCGGTTATCCTTCCCCGGAACGCGAGGGACGTCCGGAACCGTTCCCGCCACCCGGGAGGCGTCCGCAACCCGCGAGCCTCGACACCCAGTTGCCGGCGCCGGCCGGCGATCCCCGGAGACTTGGATGACCGACCCCAGACCGATCGACAGCGTGGTGCTGGTCAAGCAGGTGCCCGACACGCACAACATCACCGGCGACGCGATGACCAAAGACGGCACCATGAACCGCAACGCCCTGGCGGCCATCTTCAACCCGGAGGACCTGAACGCCCTCGAGATGGCCCTCCAGATCAAGGAGCGCCACGGCGGGACCGTAACCGTGATCACCATGGGTCCCCCCAAGGCGGCCAACATCCTGCGCGAGTCGCTCTGGCGCGGGGCGGACAAGGTCGTCCTGCTGACCGATCGCAAGTTCGCCGGAGCCGACACCCTGGCCACCTCCTACGCCCTCCAGAAGGCGATCGAGAAGATCGGCCGCTTCGACCTGATCCTGGCCGGGCGCCAGGCCATCGACGGCGACACGGCCCAGGTGGGCCCGCAGACGGCAGAGAAGCTGGGCATCCCGCAGATCACCTACGCGGAGTCCGTCCTGGAGATCGCCGACGGCCGGATCACCGCCCAGCGCGCCATGGACTCCGGCTCGGAGATCGTCCGCTGCCAGATGCCGTGCCTGCTGACGGTGGTGGGCTCGGCCAACACGCCGCGTCCGCCCTCGGTCCGCCGGCAGCTGGCGCGCAAGCTGGCTGCGACCTCGGGCGAGTACGCCGCGCTCCTGGAGCAGTGGCCGGAGTTCGAGACCCAGGCGGCGCTCGAGGAGTACCTGGGCGCTCACGACCTGAAGATCCCGGTCTGGACGGCGGACGATATCGGCGCCACCGCCGAGACCATCGGCCTGGCCGGCTCGCCCACCCAGGTCCACAAGATCAACTTCGTGGTCCTGGAGAGCACCGAGAGCAAGACGGTCCCGCCCACCTCCGAGGCCATCGCGGCCATGGTGGCGGAGCTGGTCCACGAGTACATCGTCGGGTAGGCGGCCATGACCGAGCAGAAGAGCGTCTGGGTATTCATCGAGCACACTGACGGCCGGATCGCCGACGTGAGCCTGGAGCTGATCGGCAAGGCCCGCGAGCTGGCCAATCAGCTGGGCTACGAGGTGGTGGGCCTGCTGTGCGGGCACGACGTGGACGGACTCGCCAGCGACGTCATCCGCCACGGCGCCGACCGGGTGCTGCTGGCCGACCACCCGGAGCTGGCCCACTACCGCACGCTCCCGTACGCTCGCGTGGCCATCACGGAGGCGCGCCGGCTCCGGCCGGAGATCTTCCTGGTCGGCGGCACGCCCAACGGCCGGGACTTCGCGCCGCGTGTCGCCAGCGCCCTGCGCTGCGGCCTGACCGCCGACTGCACCGACCTTCAGGTCGGGGACTACTACCTCCGGCGCGAGGACAGGACCTACAAGAACCTGCTCTTCCAGATTCGGCCGGCCTTTGGCGGGAACCTGGTCGCCACGATCGTCAATCCGAGCACCCGGCCGCAGATGGCCTCGGTCCGCGAGGGGGTCATGCGCATGCCGGCCGCGGACCCGGGCCGGATCGGGGTGGTGGAGCGGGTGACGCCCGAGTTCGAGCCGGGCGACTTCGCCCTCGAAGTCCTGAGCCGGCAGGCGCGCCGTTCGACCGTCAAGCTCAAGGACGCCGCGGTGATCGTCTCCGGGGGCGCGGGCATCTCCAGCCCCGACGAGTTCGCCCAGCTGCGCGAGCTGGCCAACCTGCTCGGGGGAGAGGTCGGCGCCTCGCGCGCGGCCGTGGACGCGGGGATGATCGACCGCGAGCACCAGGTCGGCCAGACCGGCACGACGGTCCGGCCCCGCCTGTACATCGCCGCGGGCATCTCGGGCGCGATCCAGCACCGGGCCGGCATGGACCAGGCGTCAAAGATCATCGCCATCAACACCGACCCCAACGCGCCGATGCTCCAGATCGCGCACTACCGCATCGTGGGCGAAGCCGGCGAGGTAGTGCCCATGATCATCAAGGCCCTGCGCGAGCGCTCCCTGAACCAGCGAGAAGCCGAATGAGCGAGAACTTCTTCCTCGACAACCCGGACCTGCAGTTCCGCCTCGCGCAGCTCGATCTGCGCGAGGTGCTGGAGCTCAAGGAGAAGGGCTACTCCGAGGCAGATCTCTACCCCACTGCCCCGCGCAACCACGCGGACGCCATGGACAGCTTCCGCATCGTGCTCGATGTCCTGGGCGAGATCTGCGGCGAGCGGGTGGCGCCGCGGGCCGCCGAGGCGGACGAAGAAGGCGCCCACTACGAAGACGGCGAGGTCACCTACGCCGCGGCCACCCAGGACGCCATCGAGGCCCTGCGCCAGGCCGAGCTCTTCGGGGCCATGCTGTCGCGCGAGTACGGCGGCCTGAACCTGCCCGAGTCCATCTACCAGATGATGGTCGAGATGGTGGCCCGGGCGGAGAGCGGCCTCATGACCGTGTACGGCCTCCAGGAGATCGCCT
>CAZVPS010000182.1:0-4637 GCA_964629105.1 uncultured Anaerolineaceae bacterium | reverse complement strand
CGGTGATACTCAGGAGGGGTCGCACGGACGACCGCAGTGTCCGTGCCCGCAGCGCCCGAGACGGGCGGGAAGGAGATCAAGCGATGGCCGAGAAGCTGGTGATCGAGCTGACGCGGGAGAAAGGAGACGCCCGGCACCGTCCGGTTCCAGGAGCAGGTCCCCGACGAGGATCCGAAGGTCGGGACGCTTTACGTCAAGAAGGCGGCCAGCAAGCGGCTCGGCAACCCGACGCGCATCCGGGTGACCATCGAGGCGATCGAGCCCTGAGGCGGTTCGCGATCGGCGTGACGCGATCGACGCAGGACGCGCGCAGCGGGAGGGCCAGGAAGCCGGCCACGGATCGGCTGCCGGAAGGCCCTCACACCATGGCCTGTTCGACGCAGCCGACGGTGGTACCACCGGAGTGGAGCCATTGGTCCCCTTGGGTAGTGGTGTCGCCGTGGGCGAGGCTGCACGCTCCTGGTCAGGGGTCAATACATACGTGACCGATCCCCCAGCCGCTGACCGCTCGCCACCCTTCGCGAGTGGTCTCGATCGAAGGACCCGACGATGACGACCCTCGACCCCCCCGCGGCGCGGGTGGGGGCGCGATCCACTCGCGGGGTCGCGCGCCCGGCTGACGGTCGACGGGGCGGATCGACACCGGCAGAGCCGCAAGGCGACTTGACGAGTCGACTCCACGACCTGACGCCGATGTGGCACATGACGGCCATCGAGCATGTCGCCGACGCGATCGTCGTCGCCGACCTCGATGGCACGATCCGCTACGTCAACCCGGCGTTCGAGCGCGACACGGGCCTCGGCCGCGACTGCCTCATCGGCCAGGACGTCCGCAGCCTCGCCGCCGACGAGCAGCCGGCCGCCACGGTCAAGGGTCTGTGGGCGGCGATTCGGCGGGGCGAGGTCTGGACCGGCGAGCTCATCAACCGGCGGCCGGACGGCACGCTCGCCTATGCCGAGGCGACCGTCGCCCCGATTCGCGACGCCGCCGGCACGGTCGTCGGGGGCGTGGTCATCAAGAGGGACATCAGCGCGCAGCGCGCCCTGGAGACGCGCCTCGACGAGTGCCACCGGGAGCGGACGGCCCTGGCCGCGGCGCTGGCGGCGATGCGCTCCGGGGCGACGGCGGAGGCGACGGCCGAGGCGATCAGCCTGGCCCTCCTCGGCCTGTCGGGGTTCGGCGGCGTCATCCTCTTCGGCTTCGAGCCCAGCGGCGAGGTCGTCCCGCTCGCGACGCTTGACCGCGACGGTCGCCCGGTCCTGCTGCCCGGAAGCCTGCCGGCCGAGAGGAGCGCCTGTCTCCGCGAGCGCGCCAGCCACGGTCCGTGGATCGAGGACTGGAGCCCCCGGCCGGAACACCCGTATTACGCGGCCGGCGTCGAGCACGACGTCCGCGTCCTCGCCTACGTCCCGGTCCAGAGCGACGGTGAAGCGGTCGGGTTGCTCGTCGTGAGCGCCGGGGACGGCGACGCGCTCGCCCTCACCGAGCGCCTGCCCGCCCTCGTCGAGTGCGCCGCGTTCGCCGGCGCCCTGCTCGGGCCACAGCTCCGCTCTCGGGGTGAGCGCGCGCTCAGCGAGGCGCGGATCCGGGCGATCATCGCGGATCGCGCGTTCCTGCCGGTCTTCCAGCCGATCGTCGAGCTGCACAGTCGGGTCGTCGTCGGCTACGAGGCGCTCACCCGCTTCGCCGACGGGACGCGGCCGGACGCGGTCTTCGCCGAGGCGACGCGCTGCGGGTTGGCGCTCGAACTCGAGGTGGCCACCCTCGAAGCGGTCCTCGAGGCGTCCGGATCCCTCCCGGCGTCGGCCTGGCTCAACCTCAACGTGTCGGCCGAGCTCGTCCTCGCCGGCGAACCGCTCGCCTCGATCCTCCGGAACTGGGGCTGGCAGATCGTCCTCGAACTCACCGAGCACATCGTGATCACCGACTACGCCGCCCTCCGCGCGGCCCTCGAGCGGCTCGGCCCGAACGTCCGGCTCGCCGTCGACGACGCCGGCGCCGGCTACGCCAGCCTCCGCCACATCCTCGAGCTCCGACCCGACTACGTGAAGCTCGACCGCGGAATCGTCCAGCAGATCCACCGCGACCCGGCCCGCCAGGCGCTCGTCGCCGGCATGGTCCACTTCGCCGGCAAGACCGGGGCGGTCCTCGTCGCCGAGGGCGTCGAGACCGAAGCCGAGGCCCGCCAGCTCCGGCAGCTCGGCGTGGCCCTTGCCCAGGGCTACCGGCTCGGGCGTCCGGCCCTCGCCGCGCGCATCGCGGCTCCGCTCGCGACCGTCGCCCGTCCCGCGCCCCTCACGCCTGCCCGTCCAGTCCAGCGCCGGTCGGCCACGACGGCAGCGGCGGACGACATCGGTCACGCCGTGAACATCGGTTCGACCCTCGCCGCGGTCCTCCGCGAGGTCGGGGTCACGACCGTCGCCGACCTGCGGGCGCTCGGTGCGGTGCCTGCCTGGGAGCGCCTGCGCCAGGTCCGACGGCGGCTCGCCTCCGGGGCGACCCTCCTCCAGCTCGAAGGCGCGACGCGGGGGATCCGGGTCACCCAACTGTCGCCGGCGGAACGGGCCAGGCTCCGGCTGTTCGTCAGGCTCGGGCGGCAGGCATCGTAGCGCACCGGAACCGCCATCGACGACCGTCGGGCATCACCGAACGATACGCCCGGATCCACCGATCCTCTTCGTCTGACGGCTCGACGATGGCCGCGGGGAGGCGATCGCCCCCGATCCAGGTCATGACCAAGCCCCGGCCAGGGCGAACGAGGGTCGGACGGCGGCCGATCAGCTCCCTGGTCCTGCCGGGAGAGCCCCGTCGCGGCGCTCGCTGGCCGGTCGAGACCGGGATCGTCGTCCGCCCGCGGAGCGGGGCCACGCTCAGGCTACCCCTTCCCGCTTAACTGCGACTTACTTCTGGTCGGCGTGCCCAAACACTATGGCAACCTCGTGTGCGGGCCCCAGCCCTTCCCGGTCGTTGCGACCCGCGTTGGTCGAGCCGACCAGCGCGGCCGACCAGGCGCCCGGTCGGGGGGAGGGGGTCCGGGCCACCTGGAGCCCGGTTGGCACACAGAGGATCGTCGAGAGGAAGCTCTTCGTCCGCTCGTGCGTCGGGTTCGAGAAGAAATGCTCCGGCGTGCCATCTTCGATCGTGCTCATGCGCTTGTGTGTCAACGGACCACAAGATAGGGTCAGGACGCCACCGGCCACGGCCCCTACCCGCCGCTGACGTTGCAGCCCTCGTCCTCGACCCGCCACTCTCCGTTCGCCCGGCGCAATTCGAAGTAGCACATGGTCGTGCCTGCGACATCCGCCGGGTTCCAGGTTCCAGGGGCGCAGTGCGTCACGTAGTAGATGACGACCTGATGGGCCGACGCGTGGTCGCCATCGACGACTGCCGGGTCGGCCTCGATGCGCTGAACTTCAACGGAGGCGGCGATCGGGCCTGCCTTCGCTTCGAGCGCACCGACCACGCTGTAAATGCCGCGCACGTGCGACGCGAGGACCGGTCCGCCGTACCAGTCCGTCTCCGCTGGGGCGATCCACTCGCCGGCGAGCGAGGCGGACAGGATGGCGGACGGTAGCCTGCGGGCGCGACGTGCTCTCAACCAACCGGACTCTTTTCGCTGGCGCAGGCCGGGCAATGGCCATGCCAGGCCGGCTACAGTGGAACCGTGGGAACCGCGAGCCGGGAGTTCACGGTCGTGTACCTGTATGCCGCGTGCCGGTCCGTGTGCGGCACGAGCGAACGCGAGACGCGGACGATGCTGCGGAGAGGGACAACGACCGGGCGTTCGCCGGCTGCCCTGGCCGCACCGTTCGTCGCGGTCGCGGCAGCGGCTGCATTCCTGGACGAGCTCGGGCCGACGTTCGCAGCCTACGTTCCAGAGCGCCTCCAGGTGCTGCGGGGCGGCCAAGCGGGCCGAACGCCGGTCTACGCGTTGTTCAGCCAATGCGCCCAGGCGTGGTTTGGAGCCGATTTGGACCCGGCGGTCGCTGCCAACCTGCGGCTGCTGAACACGGTCCGCAATGACCTGGTCCATCCCGACCGCACCCCCAAGGCCGAGACGACGGCTGCCTTGGAGGCGCGGGGCCTTCTGTTGGGCGAGGCGAACTGGCCCACCAACGTGCACCGGGATGTGTTCCCACACGACCTGATGTGGGACGAGTTCGCAATCTGGTGCTACGACGTGGCCGCCGACGCCGCGCGGTTCATGGTTCGGTTGATGAACACTCAGGAGGTCGGCCGATTCATGGCGTGGCCTTTCCGTCCATACCGGGGCACCCTTCTCCGAGAGCATCCCGTCCGAGAACCGGTCGCTCGGTCGGGGGCCTGAAATGGATACCGGCACGCTGCCCTTCATGCGGGCGCGCTCCTGTGTCGTCAGGCCGGCCCGATCGCCCTCGTCGACCTCGACCTGGCGGACCCACAGGCGGACCGACTCAGGTCCGATGCCGAGGGTCCGGGCGACCCGGGTGATCGCGCCGTGGCGCTCGCCCTGCTCGGCCGCGACCTCGCGGACCATGCGGACGGCGCGCTCCTTCAACTCCGGCGGGTACCGCCGTTGGGTGGGGTGGGGACTGCTGCTGCGCTCTGCCATGACTCCATCTTCCTCCAAGCGATGGAGTCTCCACCGAAGTCAGGG
>CAZVPS010000181.1:0-4639 GCA_964629105.1 uncultured Anaerolineaceae bacterium | reverse complement strand
CGGCGGGCGCGGACGGGGTCCTCGCGCTGCCGGTGCTCGCAGACGGCGAACGGACCGACCCGGCGCTCCGAGCTGCCTTCACCGGCCTCTCGCTCCGCCACGGCCGCGCCCACATGGCGCGGGCGTTGCTCGAGGGCGTGGCGTTTGCGATGCGCGACCAGCTCGAGCTGCTCGCGTGCGCCGGCGCGCGCGCGACCGAGCTGCGGGTTTCTGGCGGCGACACGCGGCTGGCGACCTGGAGCCGCATCAAGGCCGACATCACCGGCCTCCCCGTGATCGCGATCCCCGGCGACGCAGCCGTGACCGGCGTGGCGATGCTGGCGGGCACGGGAGCGGGAGTGTACGGCGATCTCGGCGAAGCGATCGACCGGTGCGTCCATGCCCTGCCGGCGATCGAGCCGGACCCCCGGGGCGTCGCCGCATACGAGGAGCGATTCCATGCCTACCGGCGCCTCGTCGCGTCCCCGGCCGTGAGGCGGGCGACCGGATGACCGAGATGCCCGACCGGCTCGACCCGGACCTCGTCCGGCGCGCGGCAAACCCGCGGATCATCGTCGGACCCGGCGCCCTGGCGCGCGAGCTGGGGCGGCTCGTCGGCCCCTGGGCGCTGGTCACCCAGGCCGAGCCGCGAGCGCTCCTCCGGGCCGACGTGCTCGCACCTGCCGTGGCGATCCGCGACGTGGACTCGCTCGCGGCGACCGACCTCGACCGCCTCGTGGACAGCCTTCCGGAATCCACCGGCGTGATTGTCGGGCTCGGCGGCGGGATGGCGCTCGACGCCGCCAAGTGGTGCGCCTGGCGGACGGGTCGACCCCTCGTCCTCGCACCGGGCGTCGTCTCGGTCGACGCCGTAGTCACCAACGCGGTGGCGGTGCGCGAGGCCGGCGGCGTCGTCTACCGCGGGTTCGTGGTGGCCGAGGCGATCATCCTGGACCCCGACTTCGTCAGGCAGGCGCCCGCCCGCCTCAACCGGGCCGGGGTCGGCGACCTCGTCTCGATCCACACCGGGCTCCACGACTGGCGGCTCGGAGCCGCAGCCGGAGCGATCCCGTTCGACGACGGGATCGCCGCCGCCGCGGCAGCGGTCCTGGACCGCGTGGAGGCGCTCGCCCCCGCGATCGGCGGGGTGACGGACGCGGGCCTCGAGGGCGTCCTCCGCGCCTACGCCGAGGTCAACGCCCTCTGCCTCCGCGCCGGCCACAGCGGGCCGGAGGAAGGCTCCGAGCACTACCTCGGGTACCGGCTCGAGCAGGTGACAGGGCGGTCATTCGTCCACGGGGAGCTCATCGGCCTCGGGACCATCCTCATGGCGACGCTCCAGGGGAACGATCCCGCGCGACCGCGCAGGATCCTGGAGGCCTGCCGGGTCGACTGGAGCCCCGCCGCCCTGGGCGTCGACCGGGCCGCCATCCGCGAGGCGCTCGTCGGCCTCCCCGCCTTCGTGCGTGCCCAGCACCTGCCCCATTCCGTCGTCGACGAAGTCGACCTCCGGCCGGTCGCCGTCGACGCCCTCCTGGCCCTGGTCCTCGGTCCGGCGTCCCACGCCACCCCCGCCTGAACGGAGGAACGCCAATGCCTGCCGAGCCCACCAGGATCACGACGGCTGCGGAGCCAGAGGTTCCGGTCGAGAACCTTACCCGCTGGCACGCCGCCATCGCCGACGAGCTGCGGGCCGCATTCGAGGCCGTCCTGCCCGTCGGGAAGTACACGCTCGGCAGCCAGCTGGCCGCCGTCGAGCAAGAGTTCGCCGCCTACTGCGGGAGCAGGTTCGGCATCGGGATCAGCAGCGGCACGGCCGCGCTCCACCTCGGGCTACGAGCGCTCGGCGTCGGCCCCGGCGACGAGGTGATCAGCGTGCCGAACACCTACGTCGCCACGATCTTCGCGATCACCTACACGGGAGCCACGCCGGTCTTCGTCGACGTCGATCCCCTGACGGCGAACATGGACCCGCTGGAGGTCGCGGCTGCGCTCACCGAGCGCACCAAGGCGATCGTGCCGGTCCACATGTACGGCCAGTGCGTGGACGTCGACGCCATCCGGGCAGCCGCCCCGGGGGTCCCGATCCTCGAGGATGCCGCGCACGCGCACGGTGCGACGTACCGCGATCGGAAAGCCGGCAGCCTGGGCGAGCTCGCCGAGTTCAGCTTCTACCCGTCCAAGATCCTCGGGGCGCTCGGCGACGGCGGCATGCTCACCACGAGCGATCCCGAGCTTGACGCCCGGGTCCGTCAGCTGCGCTACATGGGCCAGCGGGGGGTGAAGCACGAGCACCTGGTCCTCGGCTACCAGGAGCGCCTGGACGAGCTGCAGGCCGCCTTCCTCCGCGTGAAGCTGCAGGGCCTCGAGGCGCAGATTGCCGGCCGGCGGCGGGTCGCCGCCGGCTACGGCGCCTGGCTGGACGGAACCCCCGTCACGCCCCCGGCCCACGACGTCACGGGTCGCCACGCGTACTACATGTACACCGTGCTCGCCCCGCGGCGCGACGAGCTGCGGGCGTACCTGGACGCCCGCAGCATCCGGACGCAGCTCATCTACCCGAAGCTCGTCCCGGACCAGGAGGCCTACGCCGCGAACCCGTGGCGGGCCGTCGGCCCGCTCGAGGTCGCCCGGTCGCTCGTGCCGCGGCTGCTCTGTCTGCCGATGTTTGCTGAGCTCACCGACGCGGAGGTCGACCGCGTCGGGCGGGCGATCCGCGACTTCTACGGCGTCGCCTGAGCACGTCGATGGCCCGTCTCGTCGTCCTCGGCGGCTCCGGCGCCTCGACGCCCGAGCTCGCCGACGCCCTGGTCGACTGGCCCGGCGGGCCCACCCGCCGGCCACCCCTGGCGGTCGTCCTGCACGGCCGGTCGGCCGACAAGCTTGCCCTCGTCGCCGAGGCGTTCCGCGACCGGCTCGGCGCGGCCGGCGGGGCGCGGATCGACGTCGAAACCACCGTCGACCTGGAGCGGGCACTCGACGGGGCGGACGCCGTGCTCAACCAGGTCCGCATCGGCGGCCTGGCGGCCCGCGCGTTCGACGAATCGTTCCCCCGCGCATTCGGGATCCCGGGCGAGGAGACGATGGGGCCGGGAGGGTTTGCCAATGCCCTTCGGACCGTCCCGGTCCTCGCGTCGACGTGGGAGGCCGTCGCGCGGCACGCCCCACAGGCCCTCGTCGTCAACCTGACGAACCCCTCGGGGATCGTGGTCGCGGTCGCGGCCCGCACGACCGGGCTGCGCCCCGTGTCGGTGTGCGACTCCCCGGTCGCGCTGGCGGCGGGCATCGCCGGGCGGCTCGGTCGCCCGCTGACCGAGGTTCGGGCGCAGTACCTCGGCTGCAACCACGCCGGCTGGTGGGTTGCCGCGGACGAGGGCGAGCTCGAGGTGGTGGCGGGGCTGGCAACGGGTGTCTCGGCCGAAGAGGTCATGACGGCCGGAGCGCTCCCGGCGCCGTACGGCCGCTACTACCTGCGCCCGGATCGCATCGCCGCCGCGCAGGCGAACAGCCCGACCCGCGCCGAGCAGCTGCAGGATCTGGAAGCCCGGATGCTGGATGCCTACGCCCGCGGCAGCGGGGAGATCCCACCGCGTCGGGGCGCGGCGTGGTATCCCTTGACCGTGGTCCCCCTGTTCGATGCATGGTGGAACGGAAGCGTGGTCCCCGAGATCCTGGGGCTCGTCGCCGACGGTTCCGTGCCGGGATTCCCGGCCGGCGTCGTGGTGGAGCGTGCCACCGACGTCACCGTCCCAGGGTCCCTCGTCCCGCGCCCGGCCCCGGTGCTGCCGGCGCTTCCCGCGGCGATCCTCGCCGCGCACGCGGCATACGAGGCGCTCGTAGTGGAGGCGCTCTCGACGGGCGCGCCGCGCCGCGCCCTCGTCCGGGCGCTCGCCGCGAACCCGATGGTCCGCGACCTGGACCGGGCGGCCGGCCTCGTGGACGCGATCCTCGCCGGCTCGCCGCGGGGATGACGTGAGCACGACGCCCGCTCCTGCACGCCTGGTCGCGGCCGTCGACGTCGGCGCAACGAAGACGCTGGTCGCGGTCGTGCCCGCGACGGCCGGCGGCGAGGTTCGTGAGCCGGTCGCGCGATGGCGGGTCCGGCGCCTCGCCACCGATCGCGATCCCGACCGCCACGTCGTCGCCGTCGCCGCCGCCATCGCCGATCTCGCCGCCGGGGTGCCGGTTCGCGCCGTCGGGGTCGCCGCGCCCGGCCCGCTGGATCCTGCCTGCGGTATGATCCTCCACTCCCCCAACCTGGGCTGGCGGGAGCACCCGTTCGGCCCGGCCCTGGCAGCGCGACTCGGCGTGCCCGTGGCGGTCGAGGACGACGCCAACGCGGGAGCCCTTGGCGAGGCCCGGATGGGCGCGGGCGCCGGGCACGACTCCGTGGTGTATCTCACCTTGTCCACGGGGGTCGGTGCCGGGATCGTCGTCGGCGGGCATCTCGTCCGCGGCGCCCACCAGGCGGCGGGCGAGATCGGCCACCTCGTCGTGGATCCCGCCGGCCCACGCTGCGCCTGCGGCGGTCGCGGCCACGTGGAGGCGTTCGTGGGCGGGGCGGGCCTTGCCGGGCGCGCGGCCCAGGCATGGCCGTCGGGTCGGCTGGCGGACGGGCGGCCGGCTCCCGCGGACGCGGCGGGCGTGCTGCGCCTTGCCC
>CAZVPS010000180.1:0-4685 GCA_964629105.1 uncultured Anaerolineaceae bacterium | reverse complement strand
ATCGGCGGGAGGGCCGCCATGGTCGTCGCGGCAAAGACGGTGCTCCACTGCGTCCCGTGCGTGTTGAAGAAGAGCAGGATGCCGATCGGGAGGGTCCGCAGATCCGGGTCCTGCAGGAGGAGGCGAGCCCACCAGAAGTCGTCCCAAGCACCCAGGAACGTGAAGATTGCCAGCGTGGCGAGCGCAGGCTTGGTCAACGGCAGCAGCACCCGCCAGTAGACCGTCCACGGGCCACCACCATCGACATAGACGGCGTCCTCGAGGTCGCGGGGAAGCTCCTCGAAGAAGCCCCGCAGGAGAAAGGTGTTGAAGGCCACTGCGCCCGAGACGTAGATCACCCAGAGGCCAGCCCACGAGTTCGCCAGCCCAAAGTCGCGCATGACCGAGAACTTCGGCAGCAGCGCGATCATGTCCGGGATCATCATCGTGACGAGATACAGGCTGAAGACGAGGTTCCGACCGGGGAAGCGCAACCGGGCGAAGGCGAAGGCGCTCGTCGTCGAGACGACGAACGCAAGTACCGTCGTCACGGAGGCGACGATGAAGCTGTTCAGCGCGTACCGCTGGAACCCCGCCTCGTTCCACGCTCGCTCGAAGTTGGCCGTGGTTGCGTTCGGGGGCCAGACCGTGGGTGGGTAGGGCATGATCCAGCGCTCCGGGTTGAGCGCCGTCCCGATCATGTACATGAAGGGGAGGACGGTGACCAGAACGCCGGCGGCGAGGAGGAGGTAAACCAACAGACCGGCTGGGCGCCTCCGCCCGGCCGCCGTCGAGCCCTGCCTGGCGCCTCGAAGAGGGGGGAGACCGATCATCGCTCTACTCCACCGCGGAGCCGCGGAGGAAGCGGCGCTGCATGAAGCTGATGACCACGACCGCCAGACCCATGAGCAGGCCGACCGTGATTCCGTACCCGAAATCGAGGTACTTGAAGGCCTGCGTGAACATGTAGCTCAAGAGCACCTCGGTGCTTTCCTGAGGCCCTCCGGCCGTGAGCAGGTGGACGGAGAGGAAGACGTTGAAGGCGCCGATGAGCAGGACGACGCTCACAAAGAGGAAGGTCGGTCGCAGGAGCGGCAGCGTCACATAGCGGAACCGCTGCCAGTTGGTGGCCCCGTCGGTCTCGGCCGCTTCGTAAAGCTCGCTCGGGACGTACTGCAGGGCGGCGAGAAAGATCACCATGTTCCAGCCCACGCCCTTCCAGATGCCGAGCAGGTTGATCGGGACCTCCGCGGTCCAGGTGCTGTGGAGCCAGTCGATGGGCTCGGGGAGGAGTCGTAGCACCTCGACAAGGATGAAGTTCACCGGCCCCATGCCATCGCTGAAGAGGTAGGCAAACAGATAGGAGACGACGAGCCAGGAGGTGACGACCGGCAGATAGAAGAGCGCTCGGAAGAAAGCCCGACCGCGGATCTGGGCGTTCAGGAGCATCGCGGCGCCAAGCCCGAGGATCATCTGTCCGGGCACCGTGACGACCGCGTACAGAACGGTGTTTCGTACCGCGACCCAGAAGGTAGGGTCACCGAACAGGGCTCGCTGGAAGTTCTTCACCCCCACGAACTCGCTTTGTTCCGGAGCCATGAGGTTCCAGTTGTAGAGACTCATCTCGACCCCGCGAGCGAGCGGGTAGAGGACGAAGATCACGACGAGGATGAAGCCGGGGATCATGAATGGAAGGGCCGCGGCGAGCGGGCGCGCTCGACGCCTCAGGGTGCGAGAGTGGGTTCTTGCTCCTGCGCGCGGGACCAGCACCGCATGCTCCCCATCTGTGTCTCACGAGGTTCGACGCACCGGAGAGGGAGGGATTGCCCCTCTCCGGTGCGTCCGCTCTACGTGTACCGCTGGTCTACGGTGCCAGGAGTGGGTCGATCTGCGCGGCCGCGCCGTCGAGCGCCTCCTTGACGGTCGAGGTGCCCCTGAGGGCGGCTTCGAACGCGTTCGTCAGGATCTTCTCGATCTTCGGCCAGTTGGGGCTCACGGTGCGTGGCTTCGCGGTCCCGAGCTGGGTAACGTACGACCCGAAGTAAGGGACGCCCTTCATCACCTGAGACTGTGAGGCGCTCCGAGTGACCGGCATCTGACCCGTCGTCGCCATGGCGATCTGAGCCTCATCCGAGAGCAGGTACTGAGCGAACGTCCAGGCAGCGTCCGTGTACTTCGAGCTCTTGAAGATCACGAGGTTCTCGCCGCCGATGACGGAGACCGATCCGCCAGGACCGGTCGGCATCGGGATTCCCTGGACCATCGGGCCCATCTCATTAGCGATGATGGGAAAGAACCAGGGTCCGTCGGAGAGCATCCCGTAGTTGCCCCCCTTGAATCCTCCCCACGAATCCGGCTTGCCGCCCAGGGTCGAGGGGCCCACGAGTCCATCGTTCTGCATGTCGACGAGCCACTGAAGCGCGGCGACCGAGGCATCTGAGTTGAGGATGCCCGACGCCTTCGTAAAGTTATCGTCGGTGACGTTGCCGCCGGCTGTCCAGAACCAGGGCAGCACGTTCCAGGGACCGGCGCCGCCGAGCGCCAGGCCCCACGTGTCCTTCTGGCCCTTGAGCGCCTCGGCTGCCTTGCGCACGTCGTCGAGCGTCTTCGGTGCCTCAGGCACGAGCTCGTTGTTGTAGATGAGAACCTGGGTATTCGTGTCGAGCGGGACGCCGTAGTACTTGCCCTGGTAGATGTTCGTTGCAAGCGGTCCGGGGAAGACCTGGCCCTTGATGTCGTTGAACCCCGGGAGGTCGTCCACCGGAACGAGTGCACCGACCTTGGCGAACTCCGGCGTCCAGATGATGTCCATCCGCATGATGTCCGGAAGCCCGCCGCCGCTCACGGCGGTCACGAGCTGGTCGTGGAGGCCGTCGTAGGGCATGACGACCGAATCGACCGTGATGTTCGGGTACTTCTTCTGGAAGGCGGGAATGATGACGTCCAGGAGCTGCTTGTTCTCTGGACCGTCGGTGTTGTAGGTGTGCCAGAACGTGATCGTGACCGGTTCGCTCGTTGTTGGGGCGGGGGTCGGAGCCGTGGTCGCCGCCCCGCCGGGCGTCTCGCCGGGCGCTGTCGAGGCCGGTGGCGTGGAGCCGCCGCCGCACCCTCCGACGACGACGGCGATCGCGAGTGCGGCGCCGAGCGTTTTACGCATGGCCGTAGATCCCTTTCACATGATCGATGTCTGCTCCAGCGATGATCAAGTGTCTCCTCTGCTGCCTTTCTTCCTGGCTATCAACCTCCCTGCTGGACAAGGCGCGTGACAGTCGTTCCTGCCCTGCGTGGGACGTGAGCGTGGGTGGCCGGCCGAGAAGGCTCGCTCGAAGACGGGTTGCCGAGATTGGGCAGGGTCACCTGTCCCGGGCGTCGGTGCGAGCGAGCGTTCACCCGATCAAGGGCCGCTCGTCGCCAGCCCCGCTGACCGGCCATCACGAGCCTCCAGCCATCGCTCCGACCGGTTCGCCGGCGCGTTGGGCATGGTCCGAACCGCTGGGCAACGGCCCGGCGAGGCGGGCCCTCACGCTGTCCTCGATCTGGCGCTCGTAGAGGGGCGCCGCGAACGTCGCGCGGAGGACCAGGGCGGCGGCCCCCCGCGCCCACTTGGCGTCATCCCACGGGTCAACCTCGACCGCCACGCCGCGCAGGGGCGGGAACGTGGCCTCGCGGAGCGCCCCCGAGAAGGCATCCGCCAGGTGCGACCAGGCCCGCGCGCCTTCGCCGCTGACGATGACGAGCTGGGGGCTGAGGACGTTGACCAGCCCGGCGACCGCCCGGCCGAGAATGGCGCCCGCCCGCTCGTAGATGCGCCGCGCCGCCGGGTCTCTCTCGTCCGCGAGCGTGCGCAGGCGAGCGATGCCGTCGGCGATCGAGCTGCCCCGCGCCACGAGTCCGCCCTGGATGGCCTGCTCGACCAGTGCCGGGTCCGCCACGAGCGCCTCGAGACAGCCGTGCATCCCACATTCGCACAGCGGTCCGTCCTCGAGGACGGGCACGTGGCCGAACTCGCCGGCCCCGCCCCGCGCTCCCCGGTAGAGGTCCCCGCCGACGACGATCCCGAGGCCGACGCCGCGGCCGATCGTCACGGTCAGGAAGTGCTCCGCGTCGCGGCCGCGTCCGTACAGGCGCTCGGCCACGGCCAGGGTGTTGACGTCGTTGTCGATGAGCACGGGGAGGCCCAGTTCCTCGCGCAGCGTCGGCCCCAGCGCGACCCGTTCCCAGCCGAGGATCGGCGAGTCCACGATCCCGCGCTGGGCGTCGACCGTGCCGGGTACGCCCAGTCCGATGCCGAGGAGGCGGGTTCCGCCCGCGTCGTCGATCGAGCTGCGCAGACGCCCGATCAGGTCGGCCACCGCGTTCGCCGCGAGGGCGTCGAACGGCTCCTCGCGGCGGGCGAGGATCTGGCCCTCGAGGTTCACCCGGACGATCGCCAGGTGATCCGGAGCGATCTTGACGCCGAGCGCATTGGCGGCCTCGGCGACCAGGCCGAGCAGGAGGGCCGGCCGGCCGCCGTTCGAGGCGGCCTGGTCGACGACCCGGATGAGGCCGTCGGCGACGAGGTCGCGGGTGACCTCGGTCACGGTGGGTGCGCTCAGCGCGAGCCGCCGGGCGATCTCCGCCCGGGCAATGGGACCCTGCGTGCTGATCAGGGCCAGGACCGCCGCCCGGTTGAGGCCGCGGATCAGCGCGGGCGAGCCCCGCCTAAG
>CAZVPS010000179.1:0-4736 GCA_964629105.1 uncultured Anaerolineaceae bacterium | reverse complement strand
GACTACAAGGAGGTCAGCCGCCTCCGCCGCTACCTCTCCGAGCGGGCCAAGATCGAGCCGCGCCGCAAGACCGGCACCTGCGCCGGCCACCAGCGCGAGCTGGCGGTGGCCCTGAAGCGGGCTCGGCACGTGGCGCTGCTGCCGTACGCGCCGCAGCACCTGCGGCCCTGACCCCGCGCCCGCTCACCTGCCGGCGGAGCGCAGGGTGATCGTCGGGCTTCTCCTCGCCGCCGGCGGCTTCGGCGCCGGCGTCTTCGGTTCACTCCTCGGGCTGGGGGGCGGGATCCTCATCGTCCCCCTCCTCACCGTGGGTTTCGGCGTGCCATTTCGCGAGGCGGTCGGGGTCAGCCTGGTCTGCGTCATCGTGACCAGCAGTGCCGCGGCCGGCGTCTACCTGGAGCGCCACACGGCGAACCTCCGGCTGGGCATGCTCCTGGAGGTCTTCACCGCCAGCGGAGCTCTGCTGGGTGGTCTCGTGGCGTTCCTCCTGCCAGAGCGGGTCCTGGCCGGCCTCTTCGCGGCGCTCCTCGCGTACACGGCGTTCTCCATGCTGCGCCGCAGCCGGACCCAGGCCGCGCCGTCCGCGCCCGCGGCGGCCGACGATCCGGGTGCCGCGCCCGACGCCGGGCAGGATCCGGACGGGTCGCCGCACGGCCTCGCGGACGTCGTCGCCGGTCCGGGATATCGCCCGCGGCGCCTTGGCGCGGGCGCCGGCGGCAGCCTTGGCGCCGGGGTGCTGTCGGCGCTCCTCGGCGTGGGGGGCGGCATCGTGAAGGTGCCGCTCATGCATCTCGTCATGGGCGTGCCCCTCAAGGTGGCCACCGCCACCAGCAACCTGATGATCGGGGTGACCGCCGCCGCCTCGGCCGTGGTCTACCTCCTCCGGGGCGGGATCGATCCCTACATCGCCGGCCCGACGGCGGTCGGTGTCTTCGCCGGGGCGATGGTCGGCTCGCGCCTGGCGGCGCGGATCGACGTCCGGATCCTGCGCCTCCTCTTCGTGGGCGTCCTGGCCCTGACGGCGGCCCAGATGGCCCTGCGGGCGCTCGGATGAGCAGCGTCGAGGCGCGGATCGCCCGGATCCTCGCGGTCGGGACACGCATCGCCGTGGCCCTCCTGGCCGTCGGGAGCGTCCTCCTGATCGCCGGCGGCACCTCGCCGCTCGCGCCGGACTGGACGCCCCTCGACCCGGCGTCGCTGCCGGCCGATCTCGTCGCCCTCCGGCCGACGGCGTTCCTGTGGCTCGGCCTCATCGCGACGATCGCGACCCCGCTCCTGCGCGTCGCGGCGTCGACCTGGGGCTTCGGGCGGGCGGGGGAGCGTCGCCTGGCCGCCCTCGGCCTGGCCGTCCTCGTCGTGATCGCCCTCGCCGTCGTCGCCGGCTCGCTGTCGGGCTGAGCCGTGGACGCCAGGCCGCGGTCCGGCGCCGGATCCCGGGCTTATACTCGGGCGGCCCGGCGTCGGGGTTCGCCGACCCGCCGGGACCACGCGAAGGAGCCGCCCGGATGCTCACCCACAAGCCCGCCGCCGAGGGCGCGCCGCGCGCCGCCAGCGTCCCCGTCGACACCGCGTCGCTGATCTGCCTCTTCGAGGGCCGCTACGTCCCCCTCGGCGAGGCCAACGTCAGCATCATGACCCACGCCTTCATGTACGGCACGGCCGTCTTCGAGGGGATCCGGGCCTACTGGAACGCGGAGCGGGGCCAGCTCTACGCCCTCAAGCTCCGCGAGCACATGGAGCGGATCCGGAACTCCGCCCGGATCCTGCTCATGCCGGACCTGCCGTCGGTCGACCAGCTGACGGGCGAGGCGCTGGAGGTCCTCCGGCGCAACGGCTTCCGCGAGGACGCCTACGTCAGGCCATCGTTCTACAAGAGCACCCAGGCGATCGGCGTGAAGCTCCACGGGCTGGAGCACCGCTACTACATCCTGGCCCTCCCCTTCGGCGACTACGTCGACACGACGGTCGGCGTGAAGATCGGGACCGTCTCGTGGCGTCGCACCGCCGATGTCGCCATCCCGTCGCGGGCCAAGATCGTGGGCAGCTACGTCAACCCGGCGTTCAGCAAGTCCGAGGCGATGCTCAACGGCTACGACGAGGCCCTCGTGCTCACCGAGGACGGTCACATCTCCGAGGGGTCGGCCGAGAACATCTTCGTCGTCCGCGATGGCGTGCTCCTCACCCCGCCGGTGACGGACGACATCCTCGAGGGGATCACCCGGGCCGGGATCATCGAGATCTGCCACGAGCTGGGCCTGCCGGTCGTGGAGCGCTCCATCGACCGCTCCGAGATCTACGTCGCCGATGAGGCCTTCTTCTGCGGCACCGGTGCCCAGATCAGCCCGATCATCGAGGTGGATCGCCGCTCGATCGGCGGCGGGGCCGTGGGTCCCATCACGCGCCGGATCAAGGACCGCTACTTCGACATCGTCCGCGGCAACGTCCCCGCGTACGCGCACTGGGTGACGCCCGTCCACGCCGGCTGAGCGCGTCGGGCGGCGGCCCGGTCAGGGGGCGCTGAGCTTCGCCGTCGTCGTGCCCTGGACGACCAGGATGTCGGTGCCCGCCCTGGCATCCGTGCGCGGCGTCACCGTGACCTTGAACTGGGCCTCGAGCCACGCGATCGACGCCGGGAAGCGGGTCTCGGCACCGTTGTAGGCGATCACGACGGTCGAGGGCTCAACCTTCTCGGGGTTGCGCCCGCGCGGCGCCGACGCCGCGAACCCGTTGTACTCGAGATATCCGGCCAGGTCGGTGGCGCGGGCGGCCTCGCCGGTGCTCGTCACGACCCAGACCCGCGCTCCTTCCTCGGCGATCTGCTGGCGTTGGGCCTCCTCGCGGGGATCGAACTCGAATGCGCTGGCGGCCGCCAGGCGGATCGCGGGCACGTTCGCCTCGAGCACGTAGCTCCCGTTGACGTAGCCCTCCGTGCCGTAGCGCGGCGGCGTGAAGACGTACGAGCGCACGTTCCCGGCGTCGATCCGGCCCGCCAGCTCGATGAGCTGGGGGAGCCTGGCGACGGGGAAGTCGGTCTTGACCGCCTTCTTCGTGCTCGCGACCAGCTCGGGAAGGCGCTGCAGGAGCGTGAGGAAATCGGCCTGCTGGCGGAGGGAGAGGATGACGCGCTGCTGGCGGGAGGCGCGGTCGAAGTCGCTGGAGCCGTGCCGGCTCCGCGCGTAGATCAACGCCTCGGCGCCCGTCATGTGCTGGACGCCCGTCGGGATGTAGACGCGCAGCGCCCCTTTGTCGCCGGGGTAGTAGTCGTCCACGACGGGGAGCTGGACGTTGATCGTGACTCCGCCCAGCGCGTCGACGACCTGGGTGAAGCCGCCGAAGTCGACCTCGACGAAGTACTGGATCGGGAACCCGTAGAGGCCGCCGAGCGTGTCCTTGAGGGCCTGGTAGCCGCTCAGCTTGCCGCCGGGGAAGATGTCGGGTCGAGCGCGCGCCTGCTGGAAGAGGGCGTTGATCTTGCGGTTCCAGGTCGTGCCGAAGAAGGAGCGCGCGGGTCCTGTGAGCGGGATCCCGGTGGTGTCGCGGGGAAGGCTGAACATGGCGACCTGGCCGCTCGCGGGGTCCACGCTGGCGACGATGAGCGTGTCCGTGTTGTACGCGCCGTCGCCCGGCCGGCGGTCCGACCCGATCAGGAGGACGTTGAGGCGGCCCTTGCCGTCCCAGGGCAGCAGGGAGGGCTCCGCCGGGGCTTCCGTGGCGTCCGGCGGGAGCGTGGAGAGCGGCGTCTCCATCGCGTCCGGCGACCCGTCGGGCGATGGCTCGACGCTCGCGGACGGATCCGCGGTGGGATCCTCCTCGCCGATGGGGTCGAAGATGCCCTGGACCAGGTCCAGCGCCTGCAGGTCGTAGTAGGCGACCGCCGCGTGCGCGCCGCCCATCACGAGGACGACGCCGAGGAGGCCGGCGATCGAGATGGGCGCCAGGATGGACCGCGACGGGCCGAGGCGCCCGGCGCCCTCGTCCCAGCGATTGAGGAACAGGACGACGCGGTAGGCGTCGACGGCCGCGACGACGCGGTAGAGGAGGGCCACGACGTTGCCGACGAGGATCGAGACGAGCACCGCCGGCTGGAGGACGACGCCGACCAGCTCCAGCCGGTAGGTGGCGGCGACACCCAGCCCCAGGGCGATCAGGAAGAACGGTGCCGCGGCGAAGCCGAGGGCGCGATACCAGGCGCCGGCGTAGGCGTGGCCGAGCCCCGGGAAGAGGAGTGACAGGAAGGCGGCCGTGAAGGCGGAGCGCGCGCGGCGGCGCGGCTCCTGCAGGCGGGTCATCGCGGGTAGGATAGAAGGAACCTCCGTGAAGCGTGCCCGGGGTGCTCTGACGGCTGCAGGCGCGGCCGCGTGACGCCGGATCGCCCGCGGCCCGCCGTTCCGGATCCCCAGCCGAGGCCAGATTGTTCGACCCCGTCAGCAGCAAGCCCGACCTCGTTGCGCAGGAGCACGAGATCCTCGCCCTCTGGCGCGCGCGGCGGACGTTCGCGCGTCTCCGCGCCCAGAACGCCGGCGGGCCCCGCTGGAGCTTCCTCGACGGGCCCATCACGGCCAACAACCCGATGGGCGTCCATCACGCCTGGGGACGGGCCTACAAGGACGTCTTCCAGCGCTTCCATGCCATGCTCGGCGAGGACCAGCGCTGGCAGAACGGGTTCGACTGCCAGGGACTGTGGGTGGAGGTCAACGTCGAGCGCGACCTCGGCTTCACCTCGAAGCGGGACATCG
>CAZVPS010000178.1:0-4750 GCA_964629105.1 uncultured Anaerolineaceae bacterium | reverse complement strand
TCGAGGGTGTCACGGTCCAGCCGATGGTGAACTGGACCGGCTACGAGCTCATCCTCGGCAGCTCGATTGATCCCCAGTTCGGGCCGGTCCTCCTCTTCGGGATGGGCGGCCAGCTCGTGGAGCTCTTCAAGGATCGCGCCCTCGGGCTCCCGCCGCTCACCACCACGCTCGCCCGGCGGATGATGGAGAACACGACGATCTACGGGGCCCTCAAGGGGATCCGGGGCCGCCAGGGCGTCGACCTGGACCAGCTGGAGCAGCTCCTCGTCCGCTTCAGCCAGCTCGTCGTCGAGCAGCGCTGGATCAGCGAGCTCGACATCAACCCGCTGCTCGCTTCGGCGGAGCGCCTGATCGCGCTCGACGCGCGGGTCGTCCTCCACGATCCGGCAACGGACGTCAAGGACCTGCCGCGCCTGGCCATCCGCCCCTATCCACGCCGGTACGCCGGCACCTGGACCAGCCCCGACGGCCAGGTGCTCCGGATGCGGCCGATCCGGCCCGAGGACGAGCCGCTCGTCGTCGAGTTCCATCGCTCGCTGTCGGCGGAGACGGTCTTCCAGCGCTACCTCCAGCACCTCGGCTTCGACGAGCGGACCGCCCACGAGCGCCTGATCCGGATCTGCTTCCTCGACTACGACCGGGAGCTGGCCCTCGTCGCCGAGGGCCCGCACCCCGAGACCGGCGCGCCGCAGATCATCGGCATCGGCCGGTTGTCGCGCGTCTTCGGGACCGACGCCGCCGAGTTCGCGGTGCTCGTCACCGACGCGCGCCAGGGCAAGGGGGTCGGGACGGCGCTGCTCCGGCGCCTGGTGGACGTCGCGCGGGCCGAGGGGGTCGCGACGATCGGCGCCGACATGCGCGCCGAGAACGTCGGCATGCAGCGGGCGGCCGAGAAGGTCGGCTTCACGCTGCGGCCGGGCGCCACCGCCGACGTGATCCGGGCGGAGATGCGGCTGGGGTAGCGCCCGCGCCGCGCCTGGCCGTCAGTCGCAGGAGGGGAGCTCGACCCCCGGGCCGGGCGGCTGGGGCTGCGGCCCGGGCACCGGGGTGCCGGCCGTCATCGTCAGCGTGCCGCAGGCGAGGAAGACCGTCGCGCTGATCGCCTGCCCGGAGGCCGGCGCGGCCGGGACCTGGAGCGTACCCAGGACGGTGCCGCTGGCGACGCGGCCCTCGGCCGTCCTCGGTGGCCCGCCGTGCCCGGAGGCGGGGACGACGGCGTCGGTCGCGCCGGCCGGGATCGTGCCGACCCAGTCGCCGTTGACGTAGACGAGGAGCGGCCGGTCGATCGCGTTGTCCACATGGAGCGTCAGCTCTGGGTTGGTCGTCCAGCCGGCACATCCGGCAACGAGCAGCGCGACCACCGCCACCACGATGGGACGGCCGGAGGAAAGGGGCGCCAGGCGGGTTCCCATGCCCCCTGATTCTGCCCGATCCGGGCGGCGGCCGGTCACGCTTGCTCCCGGGCACGTAACGACCACCGGACTCGCGCCGGCCCAGCGGCCGCCCCGCCCAGCGGCCGCCCCTGAGCGTCAGCCCGGAATGTCCAGCATGCCCTCGCGCAGCGCCATGGTGGCCAGCTCGGTTCGGGACCCCACTTCGTAGATGGCGAACAGCCGCCGGAGGTGCGTCTCCACGGTCTTTCTGCCGATTCCGAGGCGTCCGGCGATCTCGTCGTTGCTGCGTCCGTCGATGAGCAGACGAACGAGCTCGCGTTCGCGCGGGCTGAATGGCCGGCGGACGGCTCGCCTTCGATGCCCGCTGACGAGGAGCCCACCTGCGGCTGCAACACGAATCGCCGTCAGGAGCTCCTCGGTTGGAGCGGTCTTGGCAACGTACGCCGCGGCACCGAGGCGGATCGCGGCGTCCGCGTATTGCGGGTAGTCGTACGCGGTGAAGACCACGACCGCGGGCGGATGGGCCATCCCGTCAAGCTGGCTGAAGAGGTCGAAGCCGGTCCCGTCGGGCAGGCGAACATCGAGCACGAGCACATCGACAGGCGTGGCGGAGATCATCTCCAGGGCGCCGCCGAAATCGCCGACCAGCGCGACGACAGTGAGGTCAGGTTCCGCGTCGAGCAGGGCAGCGGTACCTTCCCGGAACACCGGGTGATCATCGACGATGGCGATCCGGATCATGTCCGGTGCCACGTGAACGTGACACGAGTCCCGCCTTCGGGCGCGCGTCCGAAGGCGAACGAACCCTGCACCGCCGCAGCTCGCTGCCTCATGTTCACCAATCCGATGTGACCTTCCTGCTGTGCGAGCCTGACCGAGGAGGCATCGAATCCTGCGCCGCCGTCGTCGACGACAAGCGTGACCGACTGATCTGTCGACGTGTAGCCGATCACGATCGGCGGGCGACCGTGGCGGACCGCGTTCGCCAGCGCCTGCTGGCTGATTCGGAAGGCGGCAAGTTCGACATCCTTCGGAGGGCGGGATCGCTCGTCGCACCGAAGCGTGATGCGACCGTCAGCGTGCGGCAGGGTCTGCTGGACGAGGAAGTCAAGCGCAGCTGCCGCACCCAGGTCATCCAGGACGGGTGGCCGCAGGTCCGCGCACACGCTGCGAACGTCGTCGGCGACGTCACGAGCTCGATTCGCGGACCCAACGTCGCCCGATCGGTCGAGTCTCCTCGTGAGCAGCCCGAGTCCGTGCAGCACCTGGTCGTGGAGGTCGGCCGCCACTTGGGCGCGTTCAGATTCGCTCGCCTGGATCACGAGCGCCAACTCCCGCCTTGTGCGGGCCAGGCGATCGAACGCGGACCCCGCCGCGACTCGCAGGCTCGCTGCGACGGCGAGTGCGAGCATGGTCACGCCGATGGCGACTCCGGGATCGCCCGCAGCAAGCCCGACCAGGCCTGCCAGGACGCATCCCGATGCAAGGCCACGGTCGACCATGTCGATGCCCGGATCGGCGTGCCACCCCCCGGGCAGGCCGGGAGTCGCTGCTCGCAATCCTGCCGCGGCCGCTGGTCCGAGGGCCATCGCCCCGAGAGTAAGCCAGCGCAGGCTGCTGAAGGCGTCGGAGGCGCCCGCGACGTTCAGCGCCGCTGCTCCGGCGAACACCAGCGCCGCGCCCGTGAGGACGATTGACAGGACGAGCGGGCCCCACCGACCACGTCGCCATGACGGCGCGAGGGCGTGCATGAAGAGCCCCAGCGATGCCGGCGGGAGGACCCAGAACGCCGCGAGGCCGAACGCCGTTCCGGAGACGTAGGCTGGGACGAGGCCGAGGAGCGTCGCGAGGGTCCAGGCGAGGACCGCACGGGACGCTGCTCTGGTACTCGGCAGGGCCGCTCGGAGCGCGGCGAGTCCGACGATCATCAGCGCGACTCCCAGGATGATCGGCCCTAGCCCATTGCCGAGCGTGGCCGCATAGACCAACGTCTCGCCGATGCTCATGACGTAGCCGAATTCGTCGCTGACTGTCAGTTCGCGGAGGCTGTCGTAGTCGGTGGTGGGCGATGGTGGTGCTCCGTTCAGGCTCAGGACTTCATTCCCGGGCCGAACGCCGGCCCGCCAGGCGACTCCCTGGGGCCGCACGTCAGCGACAAGAACGCGCGTCCCGTCCTGTACGAAGGCCAGCCCAAGGTCGACGTGCTGCCCGGCCCACGCCCAGATGCCTGCGGCAAGGGCCAGGGCGGCGACGGCGACCGACAGAAGGTGGACCGCGTTCCTGAGCACGATTCTCCAACGGCGTCGTGGCGACGCGCGAAGGCCCCTCCTCGCGGTGGGCGACGGAGGGGCCTCAGGCATGTCTACGGGGACTGGATGGCTGCCTCGTCTGCCTCAGTCTCCGCGGGCGTATCGAAGCACCGGATGATCGGATAGGTGAGGTCATGACAGTAGTGCCGACCTGCTTCTGGCCCCGCGAACAGGCGGCCTTGATAGAGCACGCGGATGCCGGTGTCGCTCATCGCAGCAGAGGCGGCACCCGCAATGAGGATTCCGCCCAGCACGAGCCCACCGAGCAACCGCGACCCGCGAGCGCGTCGCGAACGCGCCAAGGCTACCTGCGGCGGGAGCTGGAGAACTTGTCGTTCCATGCGTCACCTACGTAACTGACTAGCTGGTTGCACCCGAAGTCGTACCGGCCTCCGCCCCAGTTCGTGTGTTCGAAGAAGCTGCCCAACTGGCAGTTCAGGCCCTTGAACGAGGAAGTCCGGTCGTTCCAGCCGATCAAGTTAAGGTCCTGGTAGTCGTAGGCCAGGTCGACCCAGACGCCTCCGTAGTCGCGGTGCTCGTACATACGAACATACGACACCACCGTCACACCGTCGGTTGACTGCATGATCCTGGACTCATCGGCCTCCGCGGCGTCCGCCGTGTCGAAGCAGCGGATCACCGGGTACGCGAGGTCGTGACAGTAATGCATGCCGGCCTCGGTCGTGGGCACCGTCCTGCCGTCGAGCAGAACCGAAAGCCGGGCCGATTCTGGTGAGCCGGAAGGAACGGCGGCACCGAGGACGACCGCCAAGGCGAGCGTTGCGAGGCCGCGCAAGATGTAGGACCGACGCTGGACCATGGACGCCTCCCGTTGAACCCACACGGCCGACGTGGCCGCTTCACTCGGGAGGCTACGAGCCGGCGCCAGGAATCGACATTCCCGAATACCCAGATGATCGGATCAGGGAATACCCGTACACGACCGCTGGACGTGGCGAATGGTGGCCGCTCGGGCGGTCTACCGGATCTGTGGCGTCAGCGGACGACGATGTTGACGAGGCGGCCCCCGCCGGCGTGGATGACCCG
>CAZVPS010000177.1:0-4756 GCA_964629105.1 uncultured Anaerolineaceae bacterium | reverse complement strand
CGCGGCGGCCGCCGGCCGGAGCGGCGCGCTGCTCTGCTCGGGCGGGGAGGTGGTCCGCGCCCACGACCGGTACGCTGTGCCGTGCCAGGTACCCGACCGCCCGGTCGGGGAGGCACACGCCAGAGCCGATCCGCCGTGAACCGAACGGGCCATTCCGGGTAACCGGTCCTGCCAACCGGGCTATCACGGGTCGCGCGACGCGCCGGGGGGCCGGCGCGCAGGAGGATGCCGCATGCCCGTCGATTTCGGCCGCTTCGAGGTCCTGACGTTCGACTGCTACGGGACGCTCATCGACTGGGAAGCCGGGATTGCCGCGGGCTTCCGGCGCGTCCTCGACCGCCGCGGCGTGGCCGTCGGGGACGAGGACCTGCTGGAACGGTATGCGCGCCACGAGGCGGCCGCCGAAGCCGGCCCGTACCTGCCCTACCGCGGGGTGCTCGCCCGGGCGCTGCGCGGCGTCTGCGCGGAACTGGGGGTCGAGCCGACCGACGAGGAGGCGGCGGCCTTCGGCGGCTCGGTGGGGGACTGGCCCGCGTTCCCCGACTCGCCGGACGCCCTCGCTCGCCTGGCGGCGCGGCACAAGCTCGCCGTCATCACGAACTGCGACGACGATCTGTTCGCGGCGTCGAACCGTCGGCTGGGAGTGACCTTCGACTCGGTGATCACCGCCCAGCAGGTCGGCAGCTACAAGCCGAGCGAGCGCAGCTTCGAGGTCGCCTTCGCGCGGATCGGGGTGCCCCGCGAGCGGATCCTCCACGTCGCCCAGAGCCTCTTCCACGACCACGTCCCGGCGAAGCGCCTGGGCATGGCCACGGTCTGGGTCGACCGCCGTCACGACCGCCCGGGCAGCGGGGCCACGCCGCCCGCGGCCGCGACGCCGGACCTCACGGTGCCGGACATGGCGACACTGGCCCGTCTCGCGGTGGCGCCAGCGGGCTGACCGGGCCGGAGCGCTGACGGCGCGCGGGCGGTGCCTGCGCCGGCGCACCGCGCGTCAGGGCCGGGCGGCCAGCGCGTCCAGGTAGGCCTTGATCTCCGGGACGGCCGTGAGGCGGCGCTCGAAGTAGTCGTTGACCGCCCGCAGCGCTTCGCTCTTGACCTCGTCGACCTCCGCGGTCCGCCCGGCCGAGCCGCGACGGCCCCGCAGGTTTGAGCGAACCGCGAGGAGCAGGCGGACCATCTCCGCCTCGGAGCGGCCGTCGAGCGCCGCGATGGCGGACATGATCAGCGCGTCGGTCTGCTTGACGAGGATCTCATAGTCGAACGTCGCGCCCGGCCGGTCTGCCTCGTCCACCGTCCGGATCTGCGCGGCAACCTGGTAGAGCACCGTGGTCGGCTCGTCGAACAGCTCCCGGAGGTAGGCCGCCTCGGCGTAGCGGCCGGTCAGCCGGAAGATGTTGTACAGACGCCGGGCGGCCTTGCCGTAGTTCGGGTCCTTCCTCGTGTACTTGATGACCTCGTGCTCGAGCTGGTCCACGTAGTCGTCGACCGCGTCGGACGATAGCTCGCTCACCAGTCGCGTGAAGAGCGGGAGGGACTCCGTCTCCAGGTAGACCTCCTGGAAGTACGGGTCGATGACGCCGTCGAGGGCGGCGATCGTGCCGTCCGGCGCCTCCCAGGTGACGTCGAGCATGTTGCTGGCGTTGGCCAGCGCCCGCCGCACGGGGTCCGCCACGATCCAGTCGAGCTTGCACCAGCCCGGCTCGGCCGCGGCCTGGTCCCAGGTGACCGCGTCGGGGCGGCCGTCGCGGATGACCTCGACCTGGCCGGCGGCGACCTCGTCGGCCGTCCACGAGATCGGGCCGCCCGCCCGCACCGGGGAGCCGTTTCGCTCGGCGTCGCGGGGGTAGCTGCCGAACTTCACCTCCCAGAGGCGATGCGTCGGCCCGACCCGCGTCGCCAGCGCCTTGTCCCGGATGACGTCGGCCAGGATCGCGCAGGCCTCCGCGCGGACGGGCGCCGTGATGTGGATTCGCTCGAAGTAATCGCAGTCACCCGGGTAGGACTGGATCTTGCCCTGCGCGGCCGAGCCGGAGAGCGCGAGCGCCGTCAGCACGGTGGGCGGCCGGTCGGGGAAGCCCACGATCTCGCCGATCGCCCGGAAGCGGGCGAGGTCGCGCGACGTGAAGTCCAGCATCGAGACGCGATGGCCGTAGATCCCGCTGTCGACGTCCACGACGACGTCGCCGCCGGCGGCCTCCACCTCGATGGCCGCCACCCAGCGGGCCGCTTCGTGGGCATCGATCTCGACGCCCACGCGGCGCGCGGATGCGATCACCTCGTCGAGCGCTGCGCGGCCAGGGCTGGCGTGGTTGGGCTTGCCGGGTGCCTGCTTGCTGTCCATGTGTCCTAGTATCCGACGATCCCCCCTCGCGAGAGAGGCACCCGTGCGCAGCGAAACCTGGATCAGCGTCGACGTCGAGACCTCCGGCCCCACGCCCGGGACCGGCAGCCTGCTCTCGATCGGCGCCTGCCTCGTGGACCGCCCCGAGGAGGGGATCGAGATCCTGCTCCGGCCGAATCCCGCGCTCCCCTGGGGGGACGACGCCGAGGCCGTCCACCACCTGGGCCGGGACTTCCTGGCCCGCGAGGGACTGGAGCCGGGCCGGGCGATGGAACTGCTGGCGGCGTGGCTGGAGCGAGTCGTGCCGTCCGGTGGCGTCCCGGTCCTCGTCTCCTTCAACGCCCCGTTCGACTGGATGTTCGTGGCTGACTGCGCGTGGCGGTACCTGGGTCGCAACCCGTTCGGGATCAGTGCGATCGATCTCAAGGCGCTCTACATGGGCCGCCACCTGGACACGGTCGAGCGGTGGGCGGACACGTCAAAGCACCATGTTCGTCGGCGCTACCCGGTCGACCTGCCGCACACCCACCGCGCGCTCGACGACGCCCGCGAGCAGGCCGAGATCTGCCGCCGCATCCGCGACTCCGCCACCGCGGCGCCCACGCCGGGCTGACGGGCTCCCCGGCCACGGACGCCCCCGCCGGGCTGACGGGGCGCGCCGGCCAGGCCGCGATCAGCCGCCGCCGGATCCAGCCGCCGCCGCCGGATCTGCCCCGGATCCGCCCGCGCCGGATCTGCCCCGGGAGCACGTAGCGACGGTTGAGCCACGGCCGAGGAGCCCGCCGCCGCGTGGAATCTGCCGCCGGCGTCAGGCCGTGCCCCGGGTGCACAGACTATCGGCGGAAGGGTGCCGGAGGCCGCCCAACCGCCCGTGGACCGCCCTGTCCCGTCGGCGGACAGCCTCGTCCCGGCTTGGAACGTGCCTCGCCCTGGCTCGGAATGCCTTCCGTCCTCCGCTACGTGCCTGCGGAGCAAACGCGTTGCGCCGGGCCGACGCCGACGGGTCAGCCCACGCCGGCACGCCGACCCGCGCCGGCTCCCCTCCCGCGCCCTCGGCAGTCCGTAGAATGCCGGCACAGGCGCGTCCCGCAGCCCGGGAGGTTGCCATACCCCGTTCGCCGCACCGCTCGTCCCGGGCCGCCGCTCGCGTCGCGGCCGTGGCCACCGTCGCGCTGGCGGCCGGCACTGCGCTCGCGGTCGCCGCCTGCGGCGGTAGCTCGACCGGGGCCCCCACGGCCGCACCCACCGCCGGGCCCCCGACGGCCGCTCCCACCGGCGCGGCCACCGCTGCGCCCACCGCCCAGCCGTCGCCGACCCCGATCGCCCTGGCGAAGACCTTCACCGCCGCCAACGGGCGCGCCATCGGCCACCCCGAAGGGTGGGTGGTTCGGGACAACCTGGGGATCGTCTACGCGGTCACGACCGAGGCCGCGTCGGATCGGCTCGTCACCTTCGGGTCGCTCGAGGCCGGCCAGGCCTTCGTCCAGTTCGGGCAGTACTCCATCCTGTACGGTGCCACGGCGGATCCGTTCGTGCACCTGCCCGACAACCTCCGCCTCCTCCTCGAGGGCAGCGGCTTCACGGCCGGCGAGCCCGCCGGGCTCCCGTGGGCGGCGCGGCCCGCCGCCCGGATCGACGCGGCCAACGACAAGATCCAGATGCTGGCGGTCTCCATCAAGGTCCGCGACGACCTCTTCGCGGACGTGATCGCCTACACGAAGTCGGGCGAGATGGCCGCCCACGAGGCGCTGATCCTGGCGATGATCGAGTCCCTGGCCTACCCCCCCGTACTGACGGGCGCGGGGGCGGACGGCGCGACTGACGTCGCCCCGCGCGGCCCATCCTGCGACGTGGGCGAACCCGCGAATCAGCCCGCGGCGAAGAGCGAGGCGTACCCGTTGATCGCGGGCTGGCCGCCCAGGTGCGCGTAGAGGACGTTCGAACCGCGGCCGATCTCGCCGCGCGCCACCAGGTCGATCAGGCCGGCCATCGACTTCCCCTCGTAGACCGGGTCCGTGATCATCCCCTCGAGCCGGGCGACCAGGCGCATCGCCGCGAGCGTCTGCGCGTCGGGGATCCCGTAGACGCCGGCGTGGTAGCGGTCGTCGAGGATGATCTCGTCCTCGCGCAACTCGCGCCCCACGCCGATCGCCGCCGCCGTTCGCCGCGCGATCCGCGCCACCTGCGCGCGCGTCTCCAGCGGCGTCGCGGATGCGTCGATCCCGATCACGCGGCGGGGCCGCTCCTGGCCGGCGAACCCGGCGATCATCCCGGCTTGCGTCGATCCGGTGACCGAGCAGACGACGATCGTGTCGAAGAAGACGCCGAGCTCACGCTCCTGGCGCTCCACCTCGTCGGCCCAGCCCGCGAACCCGTGGCCGCCCAGCGGATGGTCGGACGCGCCGGCCGGGA
>CAZVPS010000176.1:0-4847 GCA_964629105.1 uncultured Anaerolineaceae bacterium | reverse complement strand
CGCCGCACGCCCGGCCGCCGGCGGCGCCGCTCGTCGCCCGGCTGCCTCGGCGGCCCGCCCGACGATGACGGACGCGTCCTCCTCCAGCACCCGCAGGCGGATCTGCTGGATCTCGTCGCGCATCGCGGCCGCCCGCTCGAACTCGAGCTCGCGCGCCGCGGCGCGCATCTCGGCCTCCAGGCGCGCCACGAGCTGCTCCACCTGCACTTTCGACGCCCCCGCGAGCTCGCGCCCGCGACCCTCGCCGTACGGCGCGCTCACCTCGGCCGCGACCCGCAGGCGGTCGTTGATGTCGTGGATCTCCCTGACGATCGTGATCGGCGTGATCCCGTTCTCCGCGTTGTGGCGCTCCTGGATCCCGCGCCGGCGGTCCGTCTCCCCGATCGCCGCGCGCATCGACTCGGTCATGACGTCGGCGTACATCACGACCTCGCCCCCGATGTTGCGGGCCGCCCGCCCGATCATCTGGATGAGCGACCAGGCGCTGCGCAGGAAGCCCTCCTTGTCGGCGTCGAGGATCGCCACCAGGGTGACCTCGGGGAGGTCGATCCCCTCCCGGAGGAGGTTGATCCCGACGAGGACGTCGAAGACGCCCAGGCGGAGATCTCTCAGGATCTGGACCCGCTCGAGGGTGTCCACCTCGCTGTGGAGGTACTGGACCTTGACGCCGAGCTCGCGCAGGTAGTCGGTGAGGTCCTCCGCCATCCGCTTGGTCAGCGTGGTGACGAGGACCCGCTCGCCCCGGTCAACACGCTCGCGGATGCGCTCCATGAGGTCGTCGATCTGGCCCTCGGTGGGCCGGACCGTGATCCGGGGGTCCACGATGCCGGTGGGCCGGATCAGCTGCTCGGTGATCCGCTCGCTCCGTTCCAGCTCGTAGGGGCCCGGCGTCGCGCTCATGTAGACCGCCTGGTTGACGGTCGCCTCGAACTCCTCGAACGTCAGGGGCCGGTTGTCGAGCGCCGAGGGGAGGCGGAACCCGAAGTCGACGAGGATCTCCTTGCGGGTCCGGTCGTTCTTGTACATCCCGACGACCTGGGGGATCGACATGTGCGACTCGTCGACGACGAGGAGCCAGTCCGGCGGGAAGTAGTCGAGGAGCGTCCACGGGCGCGACCCGGGCTCCCGCCCGGAGAGGTGGCGCGAGTAGTTCTCGATCCCGGAGCAGAACCCCAGCTCCCGGATCATCTCCAGGTCGAAGGTCGTGCGCTGGCGGAGGCGCGCCGCCTCCAGCGCCCGCCCCTGCTCCTCCAGCCAGGCGACCCGCTCGTCCGCCTCGGCGCCGATCGTCCCGATCGCAGCCCGCAGCTTGTCGGCCGGCGTCACGAAGTGGCTGGCCGGGAAGATGTTGACCTCCGCCCGCTCGGCGAGCAGCTCGCCGGTGAGCGAGTCCAGCTCCGTGATCCGCTCCACCTCGTCGCCGAAGAACTCGACCCGGACCAGGCGGTCCTCGGCCGACGGGACCAGCTCCAGGGTGTCGCCGCGGACGCGGAACCGCGACCGCTGGAGGGCCTGGTCGTTGCGCTGGTATTGGAGATCCACGAGGTGGCGCAGGACCGTGTCCCGCCGGTACGTCCCGCCGCGCTTGAGACGGAGGACGGTGGCCCCGTAGTCGACCGGCGCACCCAGGCCGTAGATGCAGCTCACCGAGGCCACGATGATCACGTCGCGCCGCTCGAAGAGCGCCTTCGTGGCCGCGTGGCGGAGCTTGTCGATCTCCTCGTTGCGGCTGGAGTCCTTCTCGATGTACGTGTCCGACCGGGGCAGGTAGGCCTCCGGCTGGTAGTAGTCAAAGTAGCTGACGAAGTACTCCACGGCGTTGTTCGGGAAGAAGTCGCGGAACTCCGCGTAGAGCTGGGCGGCCAGCGTCTTGTTGTGGGCAAGGACGAGGGTCGGCCGGTTCGCCTTCTCGATGACTCTTGCGATCGAATACGTGTTGTGGACGATGAGCCCGCCGAAGCCGGCCAGGAAGGTCTCCGAGCCTTCAACCGACAAGTCGTACACCTGAGCCGTGGTCGTTGGGCCGGGCTCGACCGACGCGATGCGTGCCCATCGGCACGCCAGGAGCCGCTCGAGCTCGCGAGTCGCCTGCTCGGCCTCGACGGATGGCCGCGCCGCCAGCGACGCACGAAACAGGCCCACGAACGCGCGCGCGTGATCGCGTCGGAGCCGTCGCCGGCCGGTCTCGATCAGCGAGACGGAGGCCCGCGTGCACCCGTTGTGAACGAGATCGCGCTGGAGCAGCCCAAGGGCGGTGCGAGCGCGCAGGAGCGCGCGATTCGCCTGCTCGGGAAGGCAATCCGCGTTGCCGCCCACGGCCCCATCGACCGTCGCGCGCAACTCGATCCGTTTTCGAGAGCCGACGAACCCCACGGCGCTCTCGAACGTCGCGAGATCGTCGGCGCCGCGCACGTCGATCCGCCAGTACGTGTCGCCGCGGTGGGAGGTTCCGACTGCCCGTTTCCACGTCGTGAACAAGCGCGCCTGGATTCCCAGGCGCAGCAGGGCGTAGGACAACTCGGATGCGAGCTGCTTGCTCTTGGTGACGGCCGAGACGGATCGGCCCCGACTCTCGTTCCAGCCATCGCCCTCGAAGTAGCCAGCCAGCAGGGCTCCGAGAGCCGGGTCATCGAGCGACGCCCAGAAGGGTGGCAGGTGCTTCGCGGCCGCTTTGTGCCCGCACAGGGCGCGCAGTGTCTCGACGTTCGCCTTCACGGCGAAGACCATCTCCCCGGTCGGCCGCTCGAAATACCGCAGGCCGCAGTCCACCGCAAGCGCCCGGGCGAGCGGAAGGCACTCTGGACCTGGCGTCAGCGTTGCGTACTGGTCGGCCACGTGCCCCTCTGCCACGAACAGCCCCAGGAACCTGAGCCAGCTGGCGTTCATTGGCCGACTGGCGGGGATCGAGCCGTTCCCATGCTGGCTGATGATCCGGGTCGGCCCGAAGCGCTCCATGACCGACACGCCCGCCGCTCCCACGGAGTCCAGAGGCGCGCGCAGCCCAAGGCGGAGCGACCGACGCACCCAATGCGCGGCGCCGGGATCGACAGACGGCCCGGTCACGTAGAGGCCATGCCCGACCAGGGCGGGCGCCGCCGAGTACCTCCGCGCCGGCGTCGCCGGGGCCGGGATCTTCGCCGGCAATGGAAGCCAGTCCCCCGGCCGCAGCGCCGTGGTCTCGACAACCTCCAGCCGCGAGCCTGGTCCGAGGCGCATGAGGTTGTGGTCGCCGGTCACCCGGACGCGCCGGCCGTCCTCCGTCCTGACGGTCCAGAGTTCCGGTGGACTGGTGTGGCGCGAAACGGCGGTGACCGGCTGAACGACGGCCGCGTGCGTGTCCGGATCCACGGTTGCCACGAGCAGGCCCTCCCGCTCGGGCGACCGGAACGCCACCTCGGTTCCGTGGTCATCGACGTACGTGGGTCCCTCCGCGAGCACGGCATCGACGAGCGGGCCGATGGGTTCGACCGCCCAGCGGACCTCGCCGAACTCGTCCTCGTGGCCCACGAGCACGGATTCATCGGGATGCAGGCTCTTGCCGGTCCCGGTGGCGCCGAGCAGGACCTGGTGGCGGAGGCCGCGGGCCAGGCCGTCTTCCAGGCGCTCGATCGCCTGCGGCTGGTCGCCGGTGGGCTCAAAGGGGGCGACCAGCTCGAAGTCGGGCATGGGTTGCAGTCTACCAGATGGGCCGTCCGGCAACCGCACGGGCGTTCTATTGGGTGTTGCCTCCCCGACCGGGCGACGGCGCTCCGGTCGGGTGACCTGTTGGGTGGTGCAGGCAGGACGAAGGGGCCATGGAGGCGCACCGACGGTCGCGCGATGCTGGCCGCGGTCCCGGATCACCGGGTCCGCCATGCCGCGCACGAGGAACCGTCTCGACCCGATGCGGATCGCCGCTCTTCGCCGAACCACCCGTGCTCCCGGCCGCGCCCGCGGCCAGAGCCTGGTCGAGTTCGCCCTCGTCCTCGTCCCCCTCCTCCTGCTCATCCTCGGCATCGTCCAGTTCGGGCTGATCTTCAACACGTACGTCACGATGACGAACGCCGCCCGCGAGGGCGCCCGCACGGGCACGATCTACGTCTACGACCTTTCGCTCTCGAGGACAGCCAACGACACGGCCCGCAACGCCGCGATCCGGACGTCGGTGCTCGCGTCCATGAACCTCCTGGCGAAGACGAGCCCCCAGTTCGCAGACGGCGACCTGACGATCGCGTACGCCCTCCCGGCGGGGATCACCGATACGGAGACCCGGACCGGCCAGACCGTCACGGTGCGGGCAACGTACCACCAGGACCTCATCATCCCGATGATCTCCGCGCTCCTGCCGAAGGACAGCGGGGGCCGGCTCGCCCTGCCGGGCGAGGTGACGATGGTGATCAACTGATGGGCGCCTGGCTGCGCGGCCGGCCGCTCGGCAGCGCGGGCTCGCGCGGGCAGGTCCTCGTCCTGTTCGCCCTCGGCCTGGTGACCCTCCTGGGGGCCGCCGGGATCGCCTTCGACGCAGGACGGTTCCTGATGGAGCGGCGCTCCCTGCAGAACGCGGCAGACGCCGCCGCACTTGCGGCCGCGAACAGCCTGATCCGGGGCGGCAGCACGACCGATGCGGACTCCGAGGCGCGCGCCGTCCTGGCCACGAACCTCGCCCACGGGCCCAACGGCATCGTCGCCCCCCTGCCGCCGTCGAGCCCCGTCTACGCGCCGGGCGGGGCCGGCGACCCCGCGCAGCTCGTCAACGGCATCCTGATCTCGGGCGGGGACATCCGGGTCGCCATCCAGAACACGATCCCGTTCACCTTCGGGCGCGCCGTCGGCCTCGTTGACAGCGTGGTGGGCGCCCGGGCGCGGGT
>CAZVPS010000175.1:0-4863 GCA_964629105.1 uncultured Anaerolineaceae bacterium | reverse complement strand
CGGACCCGGTCGGGAACCTCGTCGGGGAGGAGCGCGGCCAGGTCGGCGGGGCTCGGGACGGGATCCCCGGGAGCGGGCGCGATCCGGGCCAGGCCGGGAAGGAGCGCCACGGCGAGGGGCATCGCGCCCGACCTGAGGGCGTCGCCCCAGGCCGCCATCTCGGCCTGGACGCCTGCGGTCGATCCCACGTCGGCGTCCGCGACGCTCGTGACGCCGTCGGCGGCGAGGCGAGCCGCCGCACGGGCCAGGGCGGCACGCCCCTCGGCGGCGGTCGGCGGAGGCATCGCGGCCGCCATCCGGTCCCAGGCGTCGGACCCGCGCAGGATCCCGGTCGGCTCGCCGGCGGCGTCGCGCTCCACCAGGAGCCGGCCGGGGATGTCCGGCGTCGCCGCGTCCACGCCGGCCACGGCCAGGGCGAGGCTGTTCGCCGTCACGGCATGGCCCGAGACATGGGCCAGGAGGACCGGCCGGTCCGGCACCGCCCGGTCGAGGTCGTCGCGGGTCGGGTCGTCGGGCCGGTCCCAGCCGGTCGGGTCGTAGCGGGCCACGAGCCACGCGTCGGGGGGGAGGTGCTCGGCGGCGCCCGGGACCGCGCGGAGTGCCGCCCGCCGCTCCCGGCCGGCGAGGAGCGCCATCCCCGCGACGAAGCCCTCCCAGTACGGGTGGGCATGAGACTCCACGAAGCCCGGCAGCACGGCCCGGCCGCGCAGGTCGACAACGTGCGAATCCGGTCCCGCCAGCGCGAGCATCTCCTCGTCGCTGCCAACCGCGAGGATCCGCTCATGCGCGTAGCAGATGGCCGTCGCCCGGCGGCCGGCCGCGTCGGGCACGCCGGGATCGCCTGCCGCCCGGGTCGCGGCGTCCGTCGGCAGGGCGCCATCCATCGTCAGGACGGTGCCGCCGAACAGGACCGTGTAGTGGTGGGTCATCGCGCCCCGAGTCTAGCCTCGCGCGCGATGGGCCGGTACCCCGGAGGTGACGACGTTCGAGGATCGGATGTCGGAGTTATCGGGGTAGGTGCTGATCCAGTCGAGGCTCCAGGAGCGGTCGACGCGGAAGACCCCGCCGGTCCCGGCGCAGTTGCCGTTGATGCTGAACGAGGTGACGCCCGCCAGGACGTTCGACAGACTCGCCCGGGCGGTGCGCATGCGCACCGCCAAGTGAACGTTTCCGAGTTCCCGTCAGGTACTGCCAAGGTTGACCTGCGCGGGATCGCGGTAGTACGGTCCGCCCACATCGTGTCGGTTGGGAGAGCCGACACCCCGCCGCGCAGAACGTCGACACGCCCACCGGTGTCCCCACCGCGTGTGCCCGTGCGACGCGCTCGCCCGGCGGCAGTGGAGGAGTACCAGGGATTGCCTGAAGGGAGATCCATGCACCGCAGGCTCATCGCGCTCGTCGCCGTGGCGAGTCTTCTCGTCGCGGCGTTGCCGGCAACGGTCATCGCCCAGCCGTCGGGGGCGGCGGTGGCGAAGGGACACGCGAAGGTCGTTGAGAAGGCGCCGGACGGCGTCTACATCGTCCGCCTCGCCGAGGACCCGGCGATCGCCTATGCGGGCGGCATCAAGGCGTACGCGGCCACGGCGCCGGAGGAGGGCGGCAAGCTCGACTCGACAAGCGCCAAGGTCAAGCGCTACGTCAGCTACCTGACCGCGCGCCACGACGCGCTCCTCGCGAGCGTCGGAGCGGGCAGCGGCAGCAAGATCTACAGCTACACGTACTCGCTCAACGGCTTCGCCGCCGTCCTCACCCACTCGCAGGCGACGAAGCTCGCCGGCGCGGCGGGCGTCGCCTCGGTTGAGCCCGACGGGCTCCACAAGAAGACGACCGAGAACAGCCCGAGCTTCCTCGGGCTCGACGATCCGTCGAACGGCCTGTGGACCGCAGGCTATGACGGCGAGGACGTCATCGTCGGGATCATCGACACCGGCATCTGGCCGGAGCACCCCTCCTTCTCCGACCAGAAGGATCTCGTTGACAGGCCCGGCGCCTCAGGCAAGCGGAACCTCGCCTACGGGCCGCCACCGACGTCGTGGCACGGCAGGTGCCAGTCCGGCGAGCTCTGGTCCCAGGACGACTGCAACAACAAGCTCATCGGCGCCCGCTACTTCCTCGCCGGGTTCGAGAAGCACGGGATCATCAAGAACGACTACAAGTCCGCGCGGGACGCGGACGGCCACGGCTCCCACACGGCTTCGACGGCGGCCGGCAACGCCGGCGTCGAGGCGTCGATCTTCGGCGTCGATCGTGGCACCGTCAGCGGCATGGCACCGCGGGCGCGGATCGCCGTCTACAAGGGCCTCTGGAACGACCAGGGCGGCTTCACCTCGGACCTCGCCGCCGCGATCGACGCGGCCGTCGCCGACGGCGTCGACGTCATCAACTACTCGATCGGCTCCGACACGCCGGCCTATGTCAGCGCGGATGCGTTCTCGTTCCTGTTCGCGAACCGCGGCGGCGTCTTCTCTGCCGTGTCGGCCGGCAACGCCGGTCCCGGCGCGGGCACGGTCGGTGCTCCGGCCGCGGCGCCCTGGGTCATGACCGTCGGAGCGTCGACCCAGAACCGGACGTTCGAGGGCTCGGTCACGCTCGGCAACGGTGTCGAGTACTTCGGCGCGACCGTCACGGCAGGTACCGGGTCCCTCCCGGTCGTCGACGCGGCGAGAGCGGGCGACGAGCTGTGCCGTGTGGGGGCGCTCAACCCGGCCGTCGTGTCAGGCAGGATCGTGCTCTGCCTGCGTGGCGCCATCGCCCGCGTCGACAAGAGCCTCGCCGTGTCGATGGCCGGCGGCGCCGGTATGGTCCTCTACAACCCGAACGACACCCAGGCGCTCGTGACCGACAACCACTGGGTCCCGAGCGTCCACATCAACTTCACCGACGGTAGCGCGATCAAGGCCTACATCGCCGGGATCTCCGGGGCGACCGCCCAGCTCGCCGGCGGCGCGGCCACGGCGGCGCAGGGTTCCGTCATGGCCGACTTCTCGTCGCGCGGCCCGAACGGCGCCGACGCCAACCTGCTCAAGCCGGACGTCATCGCCCCCGGCGTGAACATTCTCGCCGGCAATACCCCGACGCCGTTCTCCGGCGCCCCGGGCCAGCTCTTCCAGTCGATCAGCGGCACGTCGATGTCATCGCCGCACGTCGCCGGCCTCGCGGCCTTGATCACCCAGGCGCACCCGACGTGGACGCCCGACCAGATCAAGTCGGCCCTTATGCTCACGGCCCGCCAGGACGTCGTGAAGGAGGACGGGACGACCGACGCCGACGCGTTCGACTTCGGCGCCGGCCACGTCGTGCCGAACTCGGCGGTCGACCCGGGGATCACGATGACCCCGGCCGACACCCTCCGCAACAGCCTATTCAAGTACATCGGCTTCACGTGCGTGAACTGGGAGTTCTTGTGGGCGCCGGGCACCTGCCCGTTTGTCGGCGGGCCGGTCGACCCGACAGACCTCAACCTGCCGTCGATCGCGATCGCCCAGCTCGTCGGCTCGGAGACCACCACCCGAACGTTCACGAGCGTCGACAGCGACGAGGTCACCTGGACGTCGAGCATTGACGGCCTGGCCGGGATCGACGTCACTCTGCCGGCCTCGGTCACCCTGACGGCCGGAGAAGTCGAGTCGTGGGACGTCACGTTCACCCGTGACGGCGCTGCGCTCGACGAGTGGGTCCAGGGCGGGATCGTCTGGACGGCCGGTGACGGCCGCACCGTCCGCCTGCCGGTCGTTCTCAAGCCGGCCCAGCTCGGCTTCCCGTCGCAGGTCACGGCCAGCGTTGCGACCGAGACGGGCCTCGTCGAGTGGGACGTCAAGTCCGGTTATGACGGCGTCCTGTCGGCCGACGGCTACGGCCTCGCGGCGGATAATGTCCTCGCAGGCCAGTTCGTCGCCCAGGATCCCGATCAGGACATCGCCACCGACACGTTCACCTCCGGCGTGAAGGTCTACGACTACACGCTGGGCGCCAACGTCCGGTACTTCGCCGCCGGCACGGCCGGCAACACCACGACGCCGGGCAGCGATCTCGACGTCTTCCTGTTCTACGATGCCGGGAACAACGGCTTCACGTTCAGCGACCTCGTCGCGCTGAGCGCCGACGGCGACTCGGACGAGATCGTCGAGCTCGTCAATCCGGCGGCAGGCAACTACCGCCTCGTCATCCACGGCTGGGGCACCCCCGGCGGTGGCGGGTCGTCGTACGACCTCCACCAGTGGATCGTCGACCAGGGTTCCGCCGACACCGGAACGCTCGTCGCGACCGCCGGCGCCGGTGATCCGGCCGCGGTCGTGACCGGCGCGATGGTCGGCATCGATGCCAACGTCTCCGGCCTGACCACGGTCGGCCAGTACCGCGGCATCGTGACGTACCGTGACGCCGGGGGCAGCCTCGGCACGACGGTCCTCATCGTCAACCACTGATCGGCGGGCCCCCGGCCCGCCCACCATCGGACCCACACGAACGGCTCCCGGCATCGCCGGGGGCCGTTCGATTCTCCCCGGGGCGTGGGAGGAATCAGCCCCGGGCGACGAGGGCGGGCGTGAAGGTGCGTGGCGCGAACGCGCCGGTGGCGGCCTGGCGACGCGAGCCCTCGATCGCCGGCGTCTTGCGCCGGCCTTCCTCCGCGCCCGCCGGGCGGCGGGCCATGCCCCAAGCCCAGTACGAACGGGACATCGATGGCGTCGGCGCCGCGTCGAACCGGTGCCTGGGGGCACCGCGCCGGGTCAGGCCGACAGCTTCACGACGAGCTCGCGGACCGCTGCGGCCGAGTGGTCGAGGGCTGCCTTCTCGTCGTCGGTCAGCGAGATCTCGATCACCTTCTCCATCCCGCCGTCGCCCAGGACCACCGGGACGCCGACG
>CAZVPS010000174.1:0-4876 GCA_964629105.1 uncultured Anaerolineaceae bacterium | reverse complement strand
CCGATGCCAAGGCGGGCCTCGCGGACCTCGCGGCCGCGGTCAAGGCGCTGTAGCGACGAGGCCGCACCCCTTGCCCACGACGCCCGTGCGCGGGCACCCTCGCGATCCACCGCGGCCCCGGCGGCGACGCTGGGGCCGTTCGCACTCCTGTCGCGGGCGATACTGGGCTGAGCTCGTTCGTGAGCCGCGAGTCAGGGGGTCGAGGCGCCGGGGGTTGGCGGCATCACGCTCTGGTTCGGCGGCAGCGGGTACTCGCGCGACTCGCTCGGCGGCTGGACCGACTCCTGCCGGCACGCGTCGACGGCCGTCTCCAGCAGCCGGATCTGGGCGGCCGTCGATTCGGACGCGGCAGCAGTCAGCATCTTGTACCGGCCCTGCCACTTGAGCCAGAACTGGTAGTCGGCCATGTCCGCGATGGAGACGCCGAGCGTCGCGGCGTCCTTCTGGAGAGCGTTGACGGCCGCCGTGGTCTCGCTGGAGAGACCGTCGAGGATCCGCGTGATCTCGCCCCGCATCAGGGCCAGGTCGCCGGAGTCGACCAGCTCCGCCAGCTGCTTCGGCTTCACCGCCTTGTAGCTGAGGAGCACGTCCATCAGCTGCTCAAGGCGCGCCACGTTGGTCTTGCCGGGGACCTTGAGGACCTCGGCCGCGCGGGCGCCGTGCTTCCCGATGTTGCGGACCGCCTTCGTCAGCTGCTCGACGTCGCCGCCCGCCCCGCTCGAGAGCTGCCGGACCGCGGCGTCCAGCCACTTCCCCTCGGACAGGGCCGCGCTGATCCGCTGCGCGGCGGTCGCCTTGGCCAGGTCCGCGGGATCGACGTTGAGGCCCTCGGCGATCTTGCGGACGTCGCTCATGGGGTCGAGCAGATCGCCGCGGCCCGAGACCCAGAGCGCGACCCCGCCGCCCACGTAGGCGTCCGGGTGGGACGTGTTGATGTGCGCCTGGTCCTTCGCGGCCTTTTCGATGAGCTCGGCCTTCCGCGAGGCGTTGGCGGGGTCCTTCAGCTCCGTCATCCAGCCGTCGATCCGGGCTGCCGTCTGCTTCTGCAGGGCCGGCGAAAGCGCGGCGAAGCCCTCGAACGGCGTGATGTGCCGATCGGCTGCCTCCTGCAGGATCTTCGCCTCGTCCTTCGTCCCCTTCCCCGCCTGGCGAAGCCGCGCGCCGTAGATCATCTGCTGCTCGTACGTGGCCATCCTGCCCTGGATCTGGGCCCGGGCCTCCTCGCCGATGTCCTTCATCAGGTCGATCAGGTGGGCGCGGGTCGGGTCGATGAAGATCTCGGCGTCGAGGAGCTTCTTCGCCCCCTTGACGTCCGTCCCCAGCCGGCCGGCCAGCCAGCCCTCGGCGCGTTGCTGGAGGTCGGCGGCGGTGCCGCCCAGGAGCTGCACGTCCAGGTCGGAGGACGCCTCCTTGGTGCCGGTCCGGACGGCCTTCGACATCTTCCCGGACTCCTCCTCCATGAACTGGCCCAGCTCCTTGACGAGGGACGCTCGCCAGGCCTCGAGCACCGCGGCGGGACCGTCCTTCGCGGCCATCGCGGGGGCGGACTTGAGGGCGGCCCAACCCCCCGTCTTCTGGAGCACACCCTTGAACCCGTACTGCTCGAGGCCGGCGGCGAGGACCTTCTTGCCCTCCTCCGGGCTCAGCTTGGCGACGTCCGGCAGCTGCGCGACGAGCGCCTTCGTGGCGTCGCTCATCGCCCCGGCGCCCTTCTCGGCGAGCATGGCGAAGCGCTTGCCGAGGTCGGTGCTCTCGCCGGCGATCTTCGCCAGGTCGTCGAAGCCCAGGCCGGAGAGCTTGCGCGCTTCCTCGAGGCCGACCTCCTGCACGGCCTTGGCGAGGGTGGCGGCGGGGTTCTCCGCGGCGCGGAGGTTCCGCAGCAGCGCAGCCCCGCCCGCCTTGACACCCGCCTTCCCGCCCTCGAGGACCGCCTTCCCGCCGCGTGCCACCTTCAGGGCGCCCTTGACGCCCTGGAACGCGTCGACCGCGAAGAAGACGGTGTCGAGAATGGCGGACAGCATGGCGTCGTCGACCTGCTCGCCCGAGACCAGCATCTCCTCCGGGTTGATCGACGCCTTGTTCGCCGCGGCGAGGTCCGTGTAGTCCTTCCAGCCTTTCGCGGCCTGCCCGGCGCTCACGGCGGTGCCGGCCGCGGCCCACAGGAAGGACGCGAGGCCGCCGCTGGCGAGCTCGGAGAAGACGAAGAGCGCCGCCGCGAGCGTCCCGACGCCGAGGCTCGCCAGCAAGTCCATCATGTTGGCGTCGGAGATCGTTTCCTTCGCCACCGCCTTCTCGACCGGCTTCGACCAGACGGTCGTGCTGCCGCCGGGCGTCCCGCCCATGAGCTGCCCGTGGATCGGGACGAGCTCGTTGAAGTCGATGTCGTCGCCGATGAGCGGGATCGCCTTGTCGATCTTCCCCTCCAGGTCGTCGAGGGCGCCTGAGATCTCCGCCCGGGCGACCCGGATGTCCTGCTCGTTCTTCAGCTTGCCAGGGTCGCCGCCCTCCCCGATGAAGAACGCCGCCGACGGATGCTTCCTGACGAGCTGGGCCTCGGCCTGGATCAGCTGGGTCCACTGGGCCATGACCTCGTCGTACGTCGGCGTGCCGGCCTCCAGTCCCGCGGAGGCTCGCCGGGCGAGAAGGCCTGCTTGGTGTGGGTCTCGAAGTACTCGCCCCCCGCCCCCTTGACCATCCTGACCGAGTAGCCGACCGGGGTCGACAGGCAGGTCGCCTTCCGCTTCTTGATCCCTTCCATCTGCTCGGCGGCCTTCTGGACGTCCTGGACGGCGAAGTCGGTCTCGGCCGACGCGCCCTTGCCGGAGAGCATGTCCACGCGGGCCTGCACCTGGCCTCCGACGGTGTCCCCGGCTTTCTGCGCTCCGGTCCGGTCACGCTCCTCCTGGACGTACCGCTTGTTGCTGGTCAGGTAGCCCGTGGCCTTGCCCAGGACGTCCTTCTTGAACGTCTCGCGCATGCCGTCGAAGGCAGACAGGTCGACGATGTCGTCGTCGATCTTCATCGAGGCGGTGAAGAGGTCCGGGTTGGCCTGCGCGACGGCCAGCGGGCCCTTGAGACCCTTCCAGGCCGTGTAGACCATGCCCGGGTTCGCGGCGAGGAGATCCCGGATGACCGCGGTCTTCTCCCTGTCGGTCATCGTGTCGTAGTTGTCGGGGAGCGCCACGGACTTGTCGGGCGGGACATTGCGCTGGACGGTCGGGACGGGGCCGCTCGCTCCGCCCGGCGCGCGATCGTCGCTGGCGCCGCGGCGCTGGGCCGGCCGCATCCCGGCGAGGAGCGAGGTGACCGCCGCGTTGCCGGCTTGGCGCTGCAACTGCAGCACGCGGGCCGGAAGTGTGGCCGGGGTGGCGGCCGGGGTCCCCGGCGTTGCGGCTCGCACGGGCGCAGCAACGCCGGGGACGGTCTCGGGGCCAGGCGTCACGTGGTCGGGGGACATCGGCCTCTCGGGGCTCGTGGGACGCGATGCGCTGAGCGTCCCAGAGGTCCGGCGGCGGGTCAAGATCGGGCGCTCAGGTCTGCCCCAACGGGCACGCTGCCCAGTCCCACGGGGCAGCGGGTCGGCTCAGCCGGGCGCCGCGGCCTCGATGCCCAGGAGGCGGAGGAACGTCGCCGGCGACGGATCGCGGCCGAGGAACGCGCGAAGCAGGTCGAACGGATCACGCGTCCCGTTCGGCTCGAGAATCTCCCGCCGGTAGGCCGCGCCGACCACGGGCGAGGTGACGCCCTCGGCCTCGAAGCGGCCGAACATGTCGTCGCCGTAGACCTTCGACCAGAGGTACCCGTAGTAGCCGGCGTCGTAGCCGCCCATCAGGTGCCCGAACTGGCACGGGTAGAGCGTGCCTTCGTGATAGGGCAGGCCCCAGACCGCGAACGCGGCGCGATCGATGACCGCGATGTCGCGCGACTCCTCCGGGCCGTGGAGCCCCAGGTCCATCAGCCCGAGGTAGCACTGCCGCAGCGTCGTGAGGGCGACGTCCAGGTCGCGGCTGGCCACGAGACGCTCCACGAGGGCCCGCGGGATGGGCTCGCCCGTCGCGTGGTGGCGGGCGAACCGGGCGAGCACGTCCGCCTGCCACGCCCAGTGTTCCAGGATCTGGCTCGGCGCCTCGACGAAGTCCCACTCGGTGGTGCCGCCGGAGAAGCGGGTCAGCTCGGCCCGGGTCAGGGTCGAGTGAAGGACGTGGCCGAACTCGTGGAAGAGGACGACGACGTCCTCGTGCCGCAGCAGCGCCGGGCCGTCCGCGCCGGGCCGCGGCAGGTTGGCCACGATCGCGGTCAGCGGCCGCTGGTAGGTGCCGTCGGGGAGGCGTCTCCCCGGCACGAGCGCCCAGGCGGCGGCGTGGCCGTACTTGCCATCCCGAGGATGCAGGTCCATGAGGACGTCGCCGATCTCCGCGCCGGTGGCGGCGTCGCGCACGCGGAACCGGACGACGTCCGGATGCCAGGCGGCGGCATCGGCGATCGGCTCGAAGGCGAGTCCGAACACCTCGGCGCAGAGGCCGAGGAGGCCATCGAAGACCGCGTCGAGCGGCAGGTACGCCCGCAGCTCGTCCGGGTCGATGGCGAAATCGCGCCGGCGGAGGCGCGTGTCGCAGTAGCGCCAGTCCCAGGTCCGCAGGGGAGCGTCCGCGCCGTCTTCGCGCAGGATCTCCTCGAGGCGGGCGACCTCGTCGGCCAATCGCGCGCGAAGGGGCGGGATGACGTCGTCGTAGAAGCGGCGCACGGCCTCCGGGTCGCCCGCCATCTTCACCTCGATGGCGTAGTGGGCCCACGACGGGTAGCCCAGGAGGGAGGCGATCCGCCGCCGGATCTCGAGCGCCTCGGCGAGGAGCGGCTCGTTCGCTGCGCGCGCCTC
>CAZVPS010000173.1:0-4884 GCA_964629105.1 uncultured Anaerolineaceae bacterium | reverse complement strand
GCTGGTGAAGGGAGGCTCCTGTAGTGGCCGAGGCCTACTGCGTCAAGTGCAAGGCAAAGCGCGAGGTCAAGGACCCGCAGAACATCACGATGAAGAACGGCAAGCCGGCGCTTTCGGGCACGTGCCCGGTGTGCGGCACCAAGATGTTCAAGATCGGGGGCTGATCGCCCACGCCTGACGCAGACGCGAGCCCCCGCCCCTGACGGCGGGGGCTCGCCGATTCTCCGGCCGCCTTGCTGGGACCTTCGGACCGCGACCGTGTGCCGCACGGCACGCCGGGTCGAACGGGGTCGCTTGCTAGAATGGCAGCGGTTCCCGACGCTACGACGAGGTCCAGTGTCCCCACGGCTCCTTCGCGCCCCTGACCTCGACGGGCCGCCGGCGCGTTGCGCCGTGGTCCGTCCCGACGGGATCTCCGTTCCCAGGAACGCCCGCCCGGCCCCCGTCGCCGTGTCCGCGCGCGCTCGGACCGCATCCCACGGCGCCAACCCAGCCGGGGCCCTCGCGGCCCCCGCTTCCACCTGACCAGTCAAACCGCACAGCTGAGGTTTCGCTCCATGTCCGTTCGCGTCGGCATCAACGGGTTCGGTCGCATCGGCCGCCAGTCCCTCAAGGCGCTCATCGAGCGCGCCCCGGACGTCGAGGTCGTGGCCGTCAACGACATCGTCGATGTTCCCACGAACGCGCTCCTCTTCAAGCACGACTCGACCTACGGCTCGTTCGCGGGCGAGGTCTCCCACACGGCCGACGCGATCGTCGTCGACGGCCGGGAGATCCGCGTCCTGCAGATCGCCGATCCGGCGCAGCTCCCCTGGAAGGACCTCGGCGTCGACATCGTCATCGAGTCGACCGGCCGCTTCACGGACGCCGACAAGGCCCGGGCGCACCTCGACGCCGGTGCGAAGAAGGTCCTCATCAGCGCCCCCGCGAAGAAGGAGGACGTCACGATCGTCCTCGGCGTCAACGACGACGCCTACGACCCGGCGAAGCACCACATCGTCAGCAACGCCAGCTGCACCACGAACTGCCTGGCGCCCGCGGCCAAGGTCGTCCACGACGGCTGGACGATCAGGCGCGGCCTGATGAACACCATCCACTCGTACACCAACGACCAGCGGATCCTCGACGTCGCCCACAAGGACCCCCGGCGCGCCCGCGCGGCCGGCCAGAACATCATCCCGACGACGACCGGCGCCGCGAAGGCCCTGGCCCTCGTGATCCCCGACCTCAAGGGCAAGTTCGACGGCTTCAGCCTCCGCGTGCCGACGCCGACCGTCTCGGTCGTCGACTTCACGGCCGAGCTGGAGAAGGACGCCTCGGTCGAGGAGCTCAACGCGGCCTTCCGCGCCGCCGCCGCCGGCCCGATGAAGGGGATCCTCGGCGTCTCCGACGAGCCGCTCGTCTCGTCCGACTTCCGCGGCGACGAGCGCAGCTCGATCATCGACGCCGCCTGCACGATGTCTCTCGGCGGCAACTTCGTGAAGGTCATCGCCTGGTACGACAACGAGTGGGGCTACAGCTGCCGCGTCGCCGACCTCGTGAAGTTCATGATCGAGAAGGGCCTGTAGCCCCGCCGATCGCCCCGACAGGAACGCCACCATGGACAAGCGCTCCATCCGCGAGCTGGACGCGTCGGGCAAGCGCGTCTTCGTCCGCGTCGACTTCAACGTGCCGCTCAAGGACGGGCAGATCAAGGACGACACCCGGATCCGGGCGGCCATCCCCACGATCAGGCACCTCCTGGACCAGGGCGCGCGGGTGATCCTCGCGAGCCACCTCGGCCGTCCCGACGGCAAGGTCCAGGACGGGCTCCGGCTCCGACCCGTCGCGGAGCGGCTCTCGGCCCTCCTGCGCCTCAACGTCCCCTGCACGGGCGACGCCCTGGGCGTCGGAACCGAGGACGCCGTGCGCCGCCTGCGGCCCGGCGAGGCCCTGCTCCTCGAGAACCTGCGGTTCCACCCGCAGGAGGAGAAGAACGACCCCGCGTTCGCGAAGGCGCTGGCGGCGTACGCCGACGCCTATGTCAACGACGCGTTCGGGACCGCGCACCGCGCGCACGCTTCGACGGTCGGGATCGCCGAGCTCCTGCCGGCCTACGCCGGCTTCCTCATGGAGCGCGAGATCAAGTACCTCAGCCAGCTCGTCGAGGATCCCGCCCGACCGTACGCCGCGATCATCGGCGGGGCGAAGGTCTCGGACAAGATCAAGGTCCTCGAGAACCTCACGAACAAGGTCGACATCCTCGTCGTCGGCGGAGGGATGGCCAACACCTTCCTGATGGCGCAGGGCAAGCCCGTCGGCAAGAGCCTCGCCGAGCCGGATCGCGTGGAGGACGCCCGCCGGATCATGGCCGCGGCCGAGGAGCGGGGCGTGCAGCTCATCCTCCCGATTGACGTGGTCATCGCCAAGGAGGTCACCCAGGGGGCCGAGTACAAGACGATCCCGTCCGAGAAGATCCCCGCGTCGTGGCACATCGTCGACGTGGGCAAGCAGTCGCTTGTCGAGATGGAGGCCGCCCTCGCCGGCGCGAAGACGATCTTCTGGAACGGGCCGCTCGGCGTCTTCGAGATGCCGGCGTTCGGCACCGGGACGCGCCAGATGGCGCGCTTCCTCGCCGACCTGGCCGACGCCGGGGCGACCGTCGTGGTGGGCGGCGGCGACTCGGTTGCCGCGGTCACCCAGCAGGGTCTCGCATCCAGGATGACCCACATCAGCACCGGCGGCGGCGCCTCCCTCGAGTTCATCGAGGGATGGACCCTGCCGGGCATCGCGATCATCCCCGACGCCGAACCAGCGGCCGGGACTGCCGGAGGTGCCGCGTGAACACCGAGATCGAGTACATCGACGCCCGCGAGATCCTGGACTCGCGGGGCAACCCGACGATCGAGGTCGACGTCGTCCTGGCCGACGGGTCCGTCGGGCGGGCGGGAGTCCCGTCCGGGGCCTCCACGGGGGCGAACGAGGCGGTCGAGCTGCGCGACGGCGACAAGGCCCGCTTCGGCGGAAAGGGCGTCCTGCGGGCCGTCGAGAACGTTCGCGAGACGATCGCCCCGGCCCTGCTGGGCGCCGACGCGGCCGACCAGCCCGACATCGACGCGGCGCTGATCGACCTCGACGGGACCCCCAACAAGGGGAACCTGGGCGCGAACGCGATCCTGGGCGTCAGCCTCGCCTGCGCCCATGCCGCGTCCGCAGCGCACGACCTCCCGCTCTACCGGTACCTCGGCGGGGCCGGGGCCCGGATCCTGCCGGTCCCGTTCTTCAACATCCTCAACGGCGGAAAGCACGCCGTGAACTCCACGGACTTCCAGGAGTTCATGGTCGCGCCGGTCGGTCGCCCGACCTTCGCGGAGGCGTTCCGCGCCGGCGCCGAGGTGTTCCACGCCCTGCGGGGGATCCTCCACGACCGCGGGTTCTCCGTCGGCCAGGGCGACGAGGGCGGATTCGCCCCGTCGCTGCCGTCGAACGAGGCAGCCGTCGAGGTGATCCTCGAGGCCATCGAGAAGGCCGGCTACCGGCCGGGCGAGGACGTGGCGATCGCGCTGGACCCGGCCGCGAGCTCGGTGCTCGTGGAGGGGACCGGGACCGGCGACGTGCCCGGCCGCTACCTGCTCGAGCGCGAGGGACGCACCCTCGACTCCGGCGAGATGGTCGACCTCTGGGAGAGCTGGGTCTCAAAGTACCCGATCATCTCGCTCGAGGACGGGCTCGGCGAGGACGACTGGGCCGGCTGGAAGGAGCTCACCGCGCGCATCGGCGACCGCGTCCAGCTCGTCGGCGACGACATCCTCGTGACCAACCCGACATTCATCGCCCGCGGGATCGCCGAGAAGGCGATGAACTCCGTCCTCATCAAGCTCAACCAGATCGGCACCGTCACCGAGACGATGGCGGCGATTGAGATGGCGCGGCGAGCCGGCTGGACCTGCCAGGTAAGCCATCGCTCCGGCGAAACGGAGGACACGACGATCGCCGACTTCGTCGTGGCGATGGGGACCGGCCAGATCAAGACCGGCGCTCCGTCCCGCTCGGAGCGGGTCGCCAAGTACAACCGCCTCCTCCGGATCGAGGAGGAGCTCGGCGGCGGCGCCGTCTATCTGGGCTCGGCCGCCCTCGCGGGCGCGAAGCCGTACCTGCCGGCGTGACCTTCGCGCCGTTCCCGCCGGTGCCCCGGGGTCCGCGCTCGTGAGGCGGTGGGTCGATCGCGGCGCGATCTACGCCGGCTGGGTGGGCGTCGGGATGGGCGTCACGATCGCGGTGAGCTTCCTGCTCGTGATCCCCATCGAGCCGATCCTGTGGCTCCTCGCCCTCCCGGCGGGCCTCGTCATCGGCTACTACGCCAACACCCGCTCCGGCCGCCAGGCCGGACCGTGGAGCCGGATCCTGGCCAACGGGGCCTACGCGGGCCTGCTCGCGGCCCTGACCCTGGCCCTCTGCTTCCTCGTGACGAAGTGGATCTTCTTCAGCGCCGACAACGGCTACCGCAACGCGGCGGACGGCGGCCCGATCGCCGGCTGCGACACGGGCGCCGGCTGCGTCTACGCGCGCTACCTGGCGGAGGGGAAGGGCCCCGAGTTCGAGGCGGCCGGGATCCGGAACGCGGACGAGTTCGGCGCCTTCTACTGGCGCGAGCAGCTCGGGACGGCCGGGACCGTCTTCGTCCTGGGCGTCCTCGGCGGGCTCGGGGGCGCCGCGATCTTCGGGATCGCGCGCCCGAGGTCGGCCCCCGCACGACCCACACGAGGACCGTCCCCCTCCTGAGGCCCGGCGGGCGGTGCGGTCAGCCGCTCGCGGCGAGCAGGATCGCCCCGGCCGCAACCGCCGCGGCCGCCCCCAGGCGCACGCCCGCCCGTTCGCGCTCGCGGAGGGCGACCACGCCCCACG
>CAZVPS010000172.1:0-4911 GCA_964629105.1 uncultured Anaerolineaceae bacterium | reverse complement strand
CCCGCGACGCCGCCCGGCTGGCCCGCGACGCCGCCCGGCTGGCCCGCGATCCGCTCCGCTTTGCCCGCGACCCACGCCAGCAGCGACTCCCTCGACCACGTGTTCGCCACGACCGCCGGCTCCACCCAGGCCCGCCGCGCCTGCGCCACCCCCCAGGCGATCCCCGCCAGCTCCTCGATCCGGTGCGCGTCCGAGTCGATCGTGAGCAGGCAGCCGGCCGCGACCGCCAGCCGCGCGCGCTCCGGCGCAAGGTCGAGGCGGTGATCGGACCCGTCGATCTCCAGGAGCGTCCCGGTGGCCGCGGCGGCGGCGAAGATCTCGTCCCAGGCAAGGTCGAGGTCGTCGCGTGACCGCTCGCCGAGCATCCGGCCCGCGGGATGCGCGATGACGTCCACGTGCGGGCTCGCGATGGCGCCCAGGACCCTGGCCGTCAGCTGCGCCCGCGGCTGGCGCCGCCCCTGGTGGAGCGCCGCGACGACGACGTCGAACGACGCGAGCAGCTCGTCGTCGAAGTCGAGCGAGCCGTCCCCCCGGATCTCCAGCTCGCAGCCGTGCAGGAGCCGGAAGCCGCCGGGCGGGGTGGCCACGGGGCGGCGCCCGCCGGGCGGGGTGGCCACGGGGCGGCGCCCGCCGGGCGGGGTGGCCACCGGGGCCGTCCCCTCGGCCTCCTCGCGTGCGAACCGCGCGTTGAGCTCGACGATGAGCGCCCGCTGAGCGAGCACGCGCTCCGGCGTGAGGCCGTGGGCGATCGCCAGGCCGTGGGAATGGTCGGTCAGGACGAGGTAGCCGTAGCCGCGGGCCCGGGCCGCCTCCGCCATCTGCTCGACCGTGTGGATCCCGTCGGACCAGTCCGAGTGGGCGTGGCAGTCGCCCCGCAGATCGGCCAGCTCCACCAGACGCGGCAGACGCCCCTCGCGGGCGGCCTCCACCTCGCCCCGGTCCTCGCGCAGCTCGGGCGGCACCTCGGCCAGGCCCAGGAAGGAGTAGACCTCGGCCTCGGTGGCGAAGGTTCGCAGCTCGGCGTCGGCGCCCGTCCGCAGCGCGTCGGCGTGGGCCCACGTCGCGTCGGCGTTGGCCCCCGTCGCGATCTCCCCGTCGGCGTCCAGCCGCGCGAAACCCCTCTCCGAGAGGCTCCAGCCGCGGTCGCGGGCGATCCCCCGCAGCCGGACGTTGTGCTCCTTGCTCCCGGTGAAATGGACGAGGTAGGTCCCGCAGGCGCCGGGCGGCATGGCCATCAGGTCCACCTGCGGGCCCCCGGCCAGCCGGACGGCCGCCTTGTGGGTCCCCGCATTGACGACCGATTCGACCGCCGGCAGTGCGGTGAAGCGCCCGATGACCGCCGCGGGGTCGTCCGTCTCGACGAGGAGGTCCAAGTCGCCGACCGTCTCGCGCCGGCGCCGGAACGACCCCGCCGGCTGGACCCTCAGCACTCCCGGAACCTTGACCAGCAGGGCCGCCACGCTCGCGACGATCCGCTCCGCGGTCCCCAGCGTCATCCGCGACGACCGCCGGTCCAGCGCCTCCAGCCCGGCCCGGAGGCCCGCGATCCCCTTCTCCGAGAGCCCCGGCACGCCGCGGATCGTCGCCGGCACGCCGCGGATCGTCCCCGCCCGCAGGGCCGTCCGGAGGTCCTCGAGCGTCTCGATGCCCAGCCACTCCCAGAGCAGGCGCACGGTCTTCGGCCCGACGCCCGGGATCTCCAGGAGCTCGACCAGCGTGGGCGGGACCTCGCCGTGGAGCCGGTCCAGGAAGCGCAGCCGGCCGGTGGCCGCCAGCTCGGCAATCTTGTCGGAGATGGCGGCGCCGACCCCGGGAACCGTGGGCGGGCGGCCGTCGCGGTAGGCGCGCGCGATCTCGTGGGGGCTGTGGGCGATCGCGTCGGCGGCCCGGTGGTAGGCGACCGTCTTGAAGACGAGCTCGCCCTTGACCTCCAGGAGGCTGCCGATCTCGTGGAAGATCGCCGCCAGCTCGGCGTTGGAGAGGAGCGGGTCGGCTCCCGGGGGCTGCTCGGCCATCCGGCCGAGTATCGCACGCGGCGTCAGCCCAGCTCGACCCGGTTGCGCCCGAAGCGCTTGGCCCGGTAGAGCGCGCGGTCGGCGGCGTCCACCAGCTCGGGCACGCGGTCGGCTCCCCCCTCGCCCACCGTGACACCAACCGAGACCGTCACCCTCTCCACGCCCACCGCGCGCAGGTCCAGGCGCTCAACCGCCGCGCGGATCCGCTCCCCCACCTCGAGCGCGACCGCCCGGCTGGGGTTGCGCAGGAGGACCACGAACTCCTCGCCCCCGTACCGCGCGGGCACGTCCATGTCGCGGACCGCCGCCGCGATCGTCCGGGCGATCGCGCGCAGGACGACGTCGCCGGTGGCGTGGCCGTGGCGGTCGTTCAGCTGCTTGAAGTGGTCCACGTCGACCATGAGGACGCCGACCGCGTCGTCGGCCCGGCGCCCCTTCCCCAGGAGGTCCACGTACTCCTCGAAGTAGCGGCGGTTCGGCAGGCCGGTCAGGGCGTCGGTGGTGGCCGCCGCCTCCACCGCCCGGTGCGTCGCCGTCCGGGCCAGGGCCGCCGACGCCTCCGCCGCCGCCGCCTCCAGGAGCCGGCGCGCGGGCTCCGACCAAGGATCCGCGCGGCGCCGAGAGATGAGAATCGCGCCAAGGAGCTCGCCGTGGGCGGTGAGCGGCGCCGCCAGGACGTTGGTCAGCCCGAAGGCGCGCCGGACGCGGGTTGCGATCCGTTCCGCCGGCCGGCCGCCCGGGTCATCGAGATCCATGGCCGGCAGGACCGTCTCAGCCTGGGGCGCCCCCGGTCGCGTAGGGATGAGCGTGGCGTCCAGGATCGGCGCGCCTGGCCGGCGGCGCACCACCACCAGGTGATCGGCCTCGGTGCCCGAGCCCAGCTGACCCATGATCGCCTCCACGATCGCGTCCGGCGAGACGGCCCGCGAGAAGCCCTGGAGGATCCGGGCAAAGTTCTCCACCTCGTCGCGCGTGCGAGCCTCGCGCTGCGAGACGCTGCGTCGGGCCAGGGCTGCAGCCCCCGCGACGGCAGCCACGGAGACCGCGACGGGAACCGCGAGCGGGAGCGTCGGCAGGACGATCCAGGCGAGGACCAGCACGGCGAGGGCCGCGACCGCCCAGGCGAGGAGGATCCATGCGAGCCCGGCGCGCGCGGCGAGCGGATCGGCGAGCGGATCGGCGGGCGCCCGGATCGGGCTGGCGGGGGCAGGGCTGGCGGGGGCCCGCGTCTGGTCGACGGGCGCCGCTCGGGCAGGGGTCGTGGTGGCGCGCGTCGAGTCGTTCACGGTTGCGGCACAGCATGGGCCGCGCGGGCCGTATGCGTCCACCGGCGCGTCGCAATGTCACGCCGCGCCGCCGGTTTGACCCGTGTTCCAAGGCGGGACTACACTCGCCACGCCCGTGAGCGCCGCGCGCCCGGGGCCATCTTCACCCGCATCGGAGGATCCCTCCCCCGTGGAGCCCGGACCCAGTCGTCCCGGTGCCCGTGGCGCCGGGAATCCCTGCGAGGTCCGCCCCGTCCGCTGAGCGGCACGGCATGCCGTCGGTGCCCGTCCGGGCACCGCCGGCGCCGGCCACCCGACAGGTGGGGCACGACCCCGCCCCCCTCGAGGTGGCCATGCTCTTCCTGAGCCAGATCATCGGTCGGCCCGTGCTCGACCCCGCGGACGAGCCGCTCGGCACCGTGGCCGACCTGCTCGTCGCGATCGGCGACCAGTACCCACCGGTCACCGGCCTCGTCGTCCACACCAACCGCCGCAGGATCTTCCTGCCGTGGCGCTCGGTGGAACGCCTGGACGCGGCCGGCGCACGGCTGCGCGTGCAGACCATCGACATCGGGAAGTTCCAGCAGCGCCCCGACGAGATCCTCCTGAAGGGCGACCTGCTCGACAAGCAGATCGTCGACATCGAAGGCCGCAAGGTCATCCGCGTGAACGACGTGCGCCTCGACGAGATCGACGGCGCCTACCGCGTCGTGGCCGTGGACATCGGGGCGGCCGGAATCCTGCGGCGCCTGGGCATCGAGGGCCCGTGGCGGACGATCGCCCGAAACCTCAGGCTGCCGGTCCCGGAGCGCTACATCGACTGGGAGGACGTTGATCCGCTCGAGAGCACGATCGCCGGCGTCCGTCTCCGCGTCCCGCACGCGAAGCTCGCCCAGCTGCACCCTTCCGACCTGGCCGCGATCATCGACCAGCTGACCCCGCGTGACCGGGCCGGCGTCCTCGCCGCCCTCGACGACGAGTCCGTCGCCGAGGCGATGGAGGAGATGGAGCCCGACACCCAGGTGGACGTCCTCGAAGACCTCGCCCCGGAGCGCGCGGCCGACATCCTGGAGGAGATGAGCCCCGACGACGCCGCCGACCTCGTGGCCGACCTCGACCAGGACACCCGGGACGAGATCCTCTCCCACATGGAGCAGGACGAGGTCGAGGAGGTCCGCGAGCTGCTCGGATACCCGGAGGACTCCGCGGGCGGGATCATGACCACGGAGTACATCGCCCTCGACGAGCGCCTGACGGCGGCCCAGGCGATCGATCGCCTGCGCGAGCTCGAGCCGGACGCGGAGACGATCTACTACGTCTACGTCCTCGACGACGACGGGCGCCTGGTTGGCGTCCTGTCCCTCCGTGACCTCATCGTCGCCTCGCCCGTCGTGACCATCGGCTCGGTGATGATCCGGGAGCCGGTCGCCGTCGGCGTCCTCGCCGGCCAGGAGGAGGTGGCGGAGGTCGTGGCCCACTACAACCTGCTCGCCGTCCCGGTCGTCGACGACGAGGCGCGCCTGATGGGGATCGTGACCGTGGACGACGCGATCGACACGGTCATCCCGACGGCGTGGAAGAAGCGCCTGCCGCGCGTGTTCAGCCGGTAGGCGGGCCGTGACCCAGCAGCG
>CAZVPS010000171.1:0-4947 GCA_964629105.1 uncultured Anaerolineaceae bacterium | reverse complement strand
CCGCCAGGAATGCGACAAGCGCCAGGCCCAGCTCGGAGCGCCGCTGGCGCCAGAGGCGGCGCAGGCCGTCGAGGTCGAAGAGCCCGAGCGCGGCCGAGATGACCACGGCCCCCAGGGCGGCGGACGGGACGGGCGCGAACAGGCCGGGGATCGCGAGCAGCAGGACGAGGATCACCCCGGCGCCGACGAGGCCGGTCAGCTGCGTGCGCGCGCCCGCGGCCTCGGCGACCGGCGTGCGGGTCGCGCTGCCGCTGACGGGGAACCCGCCGACAAGCGCGGCCGCGACGTTGCAGGCGCCCAGCGAGCCCAGCTCGCGGTCAGCATCGACGTGGTCGCCCCGTCGCGCCGCGAAGAGGCGGGAGACGACGCTCGTGTCGGCGAAGGAGATCAGGGCGATCCCGACGGCGAAGGGCGCCAGGGCGAGCAGGTCCTCCAGCGACACCGGCGGAAGGCCGAGCGCCGGGAGGCCCCGGGGGACCTCGCCCACCACCGCCAGCTCGTCCTGCAGGCCGAGGAGGAAGACCACGAGCCCCGCACCGGCGACCGCCACGAGCACGCCCGGGATGCGCCGGGAGACGCGCCGCAGCCCCAGGATCGCTGCGAGCGCCGCGCCGCCGACCACGAGCGCGGGCAGGACGGTCCGGCCGTCGAGCACGCCCCGGACCACGCCGATCGCCTCGGCGGGGACATCCGGGGCGACGACCGAGAAGCCGAGGATCCTGGGCAGCTGGCTGACGAGCACCGTGAGGGCGATCCCGTTCATGTAGCCGACGCGGACGGGGCGCGAAAGGAGGTCGGTGAGGAAGCCGAGCCGCGCCAGTGCTGCCGCGAGGCAGATGGCCCCGACCATCGCCGCCAGCGCCGCCCCGAGCGCGACGGCACGCGCCGCGTCGCCGGCGGCGAGCGGCACCACGGCGGTGGCGACGAGCGGCAGGAGCGACGAATCCGGGCCCAGGACGAGGATTCGCGACGGGCCCACCAGGAAGTAGGCGAGGAGCGATCCGATCGTGGCGTAGAGCCCGGCGATAGCGGGCAGGCCTGCGGCCTCCGCGTAGCCCATCCCGATCGGGACGAGCAGGGCGGAGAGCGTGATTCCCGCCACGACGTCGTCGCGCAGCCAGCCGAGCGAGTACCCGGGCAGGCGCCCGATCGTGGGCAGCCAGGTCGCCAGCCGGCCCGGCTCGCGATCGCCGGCCCTCTCGAGATGCAGGGGCTCGCCCACGTCACCTCCCTCGTCCGCGACGGTTCCTCGGCCGCCGCGACCGGATCATCATGCCACTGGGCACCGGGACGAGGCGCCCGGCAGCGGGCCCGACTCCCGGTCGGGTGAGCATCGCTGCAGGATGCGGCCGTCGACGCCGGACCGCGCGGCGGGTTGGATGGCACATGGTCGCCCTGCGCCGCGCCAGGTGCCAGAATCGGCCCCGTGCCCGACCGCATCTCTGCCGGGATCCTGCTCTACCGCCGCGTTCCGGGCGGCGACGCCTCGCGGGGCGGCGGGCTCGAGGTGCTCCTCGGCCACCCCGGCGGACCGTTCCACGCCCACCGCGACCTCGGCGACTGGTCGATCCCGAAGGGCGAGGTCGAGCCCGGCGAGGACCTCTACGACGTCGCGCGGCGAGAGTTCGCAGAGGAGACCGGGCACGCCCCGCCCGACGGTCCGGCGCTGGAGCTCGGCACGATCGTCCAGAAGGGCGGCAAGCGCGTCCACGCCTGGGCCCTCGAGGGCGACCTGGATCCCGCGATGGCGGTCAGCAACACCTTCGCGATGTCGTGGCCGCCGGGCTCGGGCACGGTCACGGCGTTCCCCGAGCTCGATCGCGTGGCGTGGTTCGAGCCGGCCGAGGCGCGCCGTCGCCTGAAGGAGGCGCAGGGCCCGTTCGTCGATCGCCTCGAAGAGGCTCTCGGGCCGCGCTGAGCCGGCGTCCATCGTCGGTGCACTGGCTCGACGCGTAGACTTGGGGACGTTTCCAAGAATCGCATCGCCTGCGCGGAGGCCATCCATGTCCCGCTTAGCCGACACCCTCAACGCCCAGATCGGCAACGAGTTCGGCGCCTCGCAGCAGTACGTCGCGATCGCCGCCTGGTACGACGCCGAGACGCTCCCCCAGCTCGCCGGCTTCTTCTACCGCCAGGCCGTGGAAGAGCGCAATCACGCGATGATGCTCGTCCAGTACCTCCTCGACGCCGGCGAGGCCGTCGTCATCCCCGGCATCGAGGCGCCCCGGACGGCCTTCACCGGCCCGGTCGAGCCCGTCGTCCTCGCGCTGGCCCAGGAGCGCCGGGTCACCGAGCAGATCTCGGCCCTCGTCGAGATCGCCCGCGAGGAGGGGAACCGGATCGGGGAGCAGTACCTCCAGTGGTTCCTCAAGGAGCAGCTGGAGGAGATGTCCAGCATGAGCGCGCTCCTGCGGACCGTCGAGCGCGCGGCCGAGCACAACATCCTCCTGGCCGAGGACTACCTTGCCCGGACCGCGGGCGGCGAAGCCGGCGCCGAGGCGGATGCCCCGCGGGCCGCGGGCGGCGCCCTCTGATTCGGGTTCCGCGTCGGGCCGCCGCCTTCGTCGTCGCCGCCGCGCTGCTCGCCGCCGCCGGCGGCGCCGGCGCGACGCCGAGCCCGGGCCCCGCCTCCCCGACCCCCGCGCCGATCCCCGAGTCGTCGTTCACGGGCGGCACCGGGAGCGCCCGCCTGACCCTGCCGGCCAAGGCGACGTGGGACGGGGGCCACTGCGCGCGCGGAACCGACAACGCATGGCTTGCGCTCAACATCGGCCTCCCGAACGGCGACGAGTACTTCGGCCTCGTCGTCGGTCGCAGTCCGTACACGCCGGCGGCGACGCGCGTCGCGGCACGGGGCGGGACCTTCGGCGGGGACGACGCCGTCATCACGTGGCGGCACGCCGGCGCGGCCGCGAGGATGGACCGGGGCGGGCTCGTCGTGGAGCTCGCGAAGGATCTCTCGCTCGGCTCGTTCACCGGCCGCCTGGCCGATGGCACCGAGGTCCGCGGCACCTTCTCCTGCTGAGGTCGCGGGTCGTATTCGGCCGGAACGCCGGGCTGGAACGCGCCGCGAGCCTCGGCGGGGGTTGCGTGCCACGCCATCATTCCTGCTCCTTCGGGTCCCACCGGCGTCCACGGACGCTTGATCGTGCGCGCCACGCATCACGGATGTGCGTCCTGAGCGCCTCTGCAGACCGGTCCGGGCAGGAAACATAGCGTGCCGCGCACGAAAGCAGCCCAAACCCGCCCGGCCGCGTTCGGTCGCCCTCGACAGGCCCCCGTATCCTCGGGGCCATGACGTCCCGCAGCGAGATCCTCCAGGTCGCCAATCGCGAGGTGACCGTCTCCAACCCGGACAAGGTCTTCTTCCCGGAGGCCGCCGGCGGGCCGATCACGAAGCTGGAGCTGGTCCGCTACTTCGTCGCGGTAGCCGACGGCGCCCTCCGCGGCGCGGGCGGCCGACCGATGGCCCTCAAGCGCTACCCGAACGGCGCGGGCGGCGACTTCTTCTTCCAGAAGCGGGCGCCGGAGTCGCGGCCGCCGTGGATCCGGACCGCGGAGCTGAGCTTCCCGTCGGGCCGGACGGCCGACGAGATCGTGGTCGACGACGCGGCCGGCCTGGCCTGGGTCGCCAACCTCGGCTGCCTCGACCTCAACCCGCACCCGGTCCGCGCCGACGACCTCGACCACCCCGACGAGCTCCGGGTCGACCTCGACCCCGTCCCGGGCGTCCCGTGGGACGACGTCCGGCACGTCGCCCTCGTCGTCCGCGAGGCGCTCGCCGACGCCGGCCTGGTCGGCTGGCCGAAGACCTCCGGCAGCCGGGGCATCCACGTCAACGTCCGGATCGAGCGCCGCTGGACCTTCCCGGAGGTCCGCCGGGCCGCCCTTGCCCTGGCCCGCGACGTGGAGCGTCGCGCCCCCGCCCTGGCCACGAGCCGGTGGTGGAAGGAGGAGCGCCACGGCGTCTTCATCGACTACAACCAGAACGCCAAGGACCGCACCGTCGCCTCCGCCTACTCGGTCCGGCCGCGGCCCGACGCCCGCGTCTCGGCGCCGCTCCGCTGGGACGAGGTGGCCGAGGTGGACGCGGCGGCCTTCACCCTGCGCACGGTCCCGGAGCGCTTCGCCCGCGACGGCGACCCCCACGCGGGCATCGACGGGGCGGCCGGCAGCCTCGAGGGGCTCCTGGAGCTCTCGGCCCGCCACGAGACCGAGGGCCTGGGCGATGCGCCATGGCCGCCGAACTACGCGAAGACGGCCGACGAGCCGCCGCGGGTGCAGCCGTCGAAGCGCCGGATGAGCACGAAGCCGCTCATCGAGATCGGGCGAGCCGCGAAGGAGGCCGAGGCGATCGCCGGGCTGGAGCGCTGGAAGGCGCGCCATCCGGAGGCCTGGCCCCACCTCCGGCCGGCGGACGTGCTGGTCGACGCGATGCGCGGCCGCTCCACGACCTGGACCCGGATCCGCCTCAACCTGGAGAACGTCCCGCCAGCGCTCCGCCCGGCCCAGGAGCCGCTCGACCCGGATTACGATCCTTGGGAAGGCTACCAGTGGCCGGACCGGGCTGGTCAGGCTGAACGCGCGCCGAGGAAGAAGGGGGTGGCCGAATGAATGACCGCTCGGCTGGGTAGCGGTGCGCGTGCCAGAACAGGCCCACCTGCACGTTGTCGCCTCTGCAGGTTCTGCCGATGCGAGTTCCCCGACGAACCCGAACCCTTACGCGGACACCCTGTCGGTGCCCCTCTACTCGACGTGGAAGCATTGGGTGAGGCTTGTCAGCCTCGTACCCAAACCTGAAGGTCGAAATGAACCGTCCTGAGATCGGTTCACGAGGCTCGAGCCTGTGATCGCGTCGTATCCTGTAAGATGACCACCCAAGTAGTCACTTAATGGGAACGACGTGGCAGAGATCGGGATCAAGGAACTGAAGACGACCGCCTCGGC
>CAZVPS010000170.1:0-4985 GCA_964629105.1 uncultured Anaerolineaceae bacterium | reverse complement strand
CCTGCTCTGCAGCCTGGCGGTCTGTCCCGACTGAGAGCCGGAGTGCCCGGTCAGCCGGAGGCGGCGAGGTAGAACCGGGCTCGGGCTCCGCAATCGCGCAGCGTGGAACAGAGTGAGTGATCGGCGGATCCGGATTGGACTGGGACGCGATGCGTGTAGGATGTCCGCGATCGCCAGTAGGCTTGGGTTGCTGAAAGAAGAAGCGCGTTCATGCGCCGAATGATCGTCCTCGCAACGGTCCTATCCCTGCTCCTGTCCGTCGGTCCGGTCAACGCCGTCGCCCCCGTCCAGGCCGGACGAGGTGGCTCCACGGATGCCCGCGCGGCGGACCGCTACATCGTCGTCCTCCGCGATGATGCGGACCTCGATCTTGTCCAGCTCCGGGCGCGGACCCGCTTCTCGGTCGTTCCGTTCCAGACGTACCGGTACGCGGTCAAGGGCTTCTCGGCATCGCTGACGCCTTGGCAGCTCGGGGCCCTGCGGGCCGATCCCGCCGTCGCCTTCATCGAGGGCGACCGGGTCGTCCAGCTCGCGGGCCAGGTGTTACCCACCGGCATCAACCGCGTGGACGCCGATCTGTCCCCCACGGCCGCCATCGACGGCACGGACACCCGGGTGAACGCGGACGTGGCGATCATCGACACCGGGATCCAGAAGGACCACGAGGACCTGAACGTCGCGGGCGGGGTCAACTGCACCGACACCGGAGCGACGGCGCCGACCGACTGGGGTGATGGTAACGGCCACGGCACGCACGTGGCCGGGATCGTCGGCGCCATCGACAACACCGTCGGCGTGGTCGGCGTCGCGCCAGGTGCGCGCGTCTGGGCCGTCCGCGTCTTCCGGGCGGACGGCTACAGCCTGCTCTCCTGGATCGTCTGCGGGATCGACTGGGTCACCGCCCAGAAGGATCCGCTCGACACGAGCAAGCCCCTGTTCGAGGCCGCCAACATGAGCCTGCGCGACGCCGGCTCGGATGACGGCAACTGTGGCAACACGAACGACGATGCCGAGCACCGGGCGATCTGCGCCTCGGTCGCCGCCGGGACGACGTACGCGGTCGCGGCAGGCAACGACTCGACCAGCGCCTCGAAGTGGATCCCAGCCGCCTATCCCGAGGTCATCACCGTCTCGGCACTGGCTGACTTCGATGGCAAGCCCGGTGGATTGGCGGCCTCGACCTGCTCGTCGTTCAACTCTGCGGATTCGGATGACACGTTCGCCGACTTCAGCAACTTCGGCCCGCCGGTGGACCTCATCGCGCCCGGCAAGTGCATCTACTCGACCTACTCCACGGCGAAGAGCACCGGTACGGGATATGCCGTCCTGTCCGGGACGTCCATGGCCAGCCCGCACGTCGCCGGGGCGATCGCGCTGTACAAGGCCGAGCATCCGGCGGCGACCCCGGCCGACGTCAAGGCCGCGCTCCAGGGCGCTGCCACGCTCGACTGGTTCACCAACACCGACCCGGACGCGACCCATGAGCGGCTGCTCAACGTCTCGAGCTTCGGTGCAACGCCCCCGAGCGCCCCGACCAACGTGACCGCGACTGCGGGGAACGCGCAGGCGACCGTGAGCTTCAGCGCGCCCGCCTCCGACGGCGGCAGCCCGATCACCTCGTACACGGTCACCTCGACTCCGGGCAACCTGACCGCGACCGGTGCGTCCAGCTCGACCACGGTCACGGGCTTGACCAACGGCACGCCGTACACGTTCACGGTCCACGCGACGAATGCCGCCGGGCCCGGCCCGGAGTCCTCAGCGTCGAACAGCGTCACGCCGACGGCGCCGCTGACGATCACGACGACCACCCTGCCGGCCGGAAGGGTCAACAGGTCCTACAGCGCGACGGTCCAGGTGACAGGCGGCACCCTCCCGTATACGTGGAAGATCGCCTCGGGCGCCCTGCCGCCCGGCCTGACCCTTGGTGCCTCGACCGGCACGATCTCCGGAACGCCGACGAAGCCAGGCAGCTACAGCTTCACGGTCTCCGTGAGCGACAGCGCGACGCCCGCGCAGGCGGCGTCCAAGGCATTCAGCATCAAGATCACAAGGAAGTAGCTCTGCCGGCCGGGGCGCCGTCCCGCTGAAGCCCGCGCGAGGACGCGCGATGGGTTCATAGTGTCGAGATCCAGGCGGCGTAAAGGCCGCGTCAGGACCGGAGTCGGCGCTCCATGATCCTGACCGCCCGCTCGCGTTCGCCGAGGATCTCGTAGGCCTTCACCCGGGCGTCGTCCGCCAGCTGGCTCGCGAGTGCGCCGACCCGCGTCTCAAGCGAGGCTCGGGCCTCTCTGGCGCCGGCCCTGCGCCTCGCCGGCGTCTCGGGATCGGCCGAGGCGATGCGCTCGGCGAAGCCATCGAGTCGCGCGACCAGCTCGATGTGCTTGGCCCAGTCCGTGGCCACGTCCGGGAAGAGGACGTCGTGACCACCGAGATAGCGGCGTTCGAGGCTGGCCCGGGCCTCGGTCTCGACCCGGACGTCCGCCGTGAGCTGGTCCACCATGCTCCGCCATTGAATCCAGGCATCCCGTCGCTCGCGGGCATCCCCATCTACTGTCGGCGGATCGGGCGGTCCGCCGAGGAGGGCGCCCATCAAGAAGATCGCCGCCGAGGTGCAAACGCCCTCGAACCGGGCGACCTCTAGGGCTCGGGTGTTGAGGATCATGACGAGGCAGAACAGGAAGACGGCGTCGCCCTGTGCCCGGAGGGCGGCCCGTTCGACGTCCTCGCGCGGCTGGCCCTTCAGCTCCGCGCGAACCGCCGCCACGACCCGGGCGCCGATGACGCTCAGCGGCGCGGCCTCGACCGGCAGATCCGCGATCGAGCGGGCGTGGTCGGTAATGCTCGGGAACTGCTGCGCCTCGGCGAGCCAGTGGAGGACGGCGTCGACTGGCGGGAGGGCGCCTTCGATCTTCGCGACCCGGCGACCGGCGGCCGTCGTCATCCCGCGAGGAGGCTCCCGTCGTGCGCATCGGGCGGGCGGCCGCCGCGCTCGGCGCCCGTCGCGAGCTCCAGCGCCGCGATCCACTCCTCGAGTTCGCCGGTCTCGATGAGCTTGGCCCCGATGGCGACCATGCCCGCGACCGCCCGGTTGCGGCTGATCGAGTTCTCGAGCGCCATCGTCTCGATCGCCGCCGTCTCGAGGAGACCCTGGAGGTCGTCGATCGTCCGGAGACCGCCGACGCCGTAGATCGAGGCGACGGTCTTCTTCTTGCGTCGATGGAGCCCGCCCAGCCGGCGGGCCTCGGCCACCTCCTCTGCCGTCTCGGGCGCGTGCCAGAAGCAGAACGGCTCGTCGCGCATCGGGGTGGCCCGACACGGCCGCCCATCGGGTCGCTGGTAGGTGCAGACGCGGCCTGCCATCGGCTAGTACTTACTCGCATAGAAGCGCGGCAGTGATGGTGCCGGCTCTGGTACGCTCTGGGCATGACGAAAGCCGCCACGCCCATCGTGTTGTCGGAGTCCGAGACAGAGACCCTGGAGGGCTGGCTGCGAGCCGGCTCGACGGAGCAGCGTTACGCCGACCGGGCCCGGATGATCCTCGCCGCGGGGGCCGGTGTCGGGACGCTCGAGATCGCCCGACGCCTGGAGACTCGACCCGCCCGGGTGGCCAAGTGGCGCACCCGCTTCGCCCGGGACCGCCTGGCCGGCCTCGCCGACGCGGCGCGCCCCGGCGCCCGCATCCGCTACGGGCCCGAGACCGAGCGACGGATCCTCGCCCTGCTCGATCAACCACCGCCCGATGGCCATGCCACCTGGACCGGCGATCTCCTCGCCACCGCACTCGGCGACGTCAGTGCGGTCCACGTGTGGCGGGTCCTCGCCCGCCAGCGGATCAGCCTGCGCCGACGCCGCAGCTGGTGCATCAGCACCGACCCCGAGTTCGCCCGAAAGGCGGCCGACATCGTCGGGCTGTACCTCGACCCGCCGGAGAACGCGGTGGTCATCTGCGTCGATGAGAAGCCCAGCATCCAAGCGCTCGAGCGCGCCCAGGGCTGGCTCCGCCTGCCGGACGGGCGGAGCCTCACAGGCTTCGCCCATGAGTACAAGCGTCATGGCACGACGACGCTCTTCGCCGCGCTCACCGTCGCCACCGGGCAGATCCAGACCGCCCACCACGGGCGTCGGCGGCGGCGCGAGTTCCTCGACTTCATGAACGAGGTCGTGGCGGCCCACCCCGACACCGGGATCCACGTCGTGCTCGACAACCTCAACACCCACAAGCCCAAGCACGATCGCTGGCTGGCCCGCCATCGGAACGTCCACTTCCACTTCACCCCGACCCACGCCTCCTGGCTCAACCAGATCGAGGTCTGGTTCAGCATCCTCGTCCGGGCCGCGCTGGCGGGTGCCAGCCACACCTCCCCCCGGCAGGTCCGCCTCGCGATCGACCGGTTCGTGGAGGCCTACAATCCGACCGCCACCCCGTTCGAGTGGACGAAGCGCGAGGTCCACCAGGTCGACCTCAGTCGCTCTTACGCTAACTTAGGCGAGTAAGTACTAGCTGATGGGGTGCCACGGTACGCCTCGCCACGCACCGGGACAACACGCTGACGCAGGGCTCGAGCTTACCCTTGCCGAGCCGCCTCTCGGCACGATATCAGCGAGGCGCCAAGCTCGGAACGAGGAGCCGCCCGGAAGCTCGTCCGGCGTAGATAAGCTGCTCGGTGGTCAGGCCCGACCGCGCACGCAGATCGGCGAGGTGACGTTTCACGGTGCTCGGCTGGATGCCCACGAGCTCGGCCGCGACCGGGACGGATCCGCCAGCGGTCACGAAGGCAGCGAGGACGTCCATCTGGCGCTGCGTCGCACGCGGCGATAGGGAGCCGCGCAGGTACCCGTCCCTCATGCGAGGTGCCTCGCCGCCGCGGCGAGCCACTCGTCGCGGCCCTCGATGGGCATGCGATAGGTTGTAATCGCGCGTCCGACACCCTCCGGGCGCGCCACACCGACCGTCGCCGTCGCGAAGACCGGGGGCGCGTCGA
>CAZVPS010000169.1:0-5000 GCA_964629105.1 uncultured Anaerolineaceae bacterium | reverse complement strand
GAGCGGATCGACCCGCGCCTGACGGCGGCCCTGTTCGCCAACTACCGAACCCCTGTCGACGCCGTGCTCGAGCTGATCGACAACGCCGTCGACAGCCGCGTCGCCGGGCGGCCGCTCGAGCTGGACCTGGCGGTCCATCCCGGACGGCTGGTCCTGGAGATCATCGGCGGGACCGGCATGAGCCCCGCGGCCATCGAGCGCGACTACCTCCGCTGGGGCGCCTCGTCGAAGAGGGCGGGCGATCGCATCGGGCGCTACGGGCAGGGCGGCAAGGCCGCCATCGGGCACCTGGGCAACCGCTTCGAGGTCGTGGCGTCGGCCGCGGGCGACGAGCATGCCTACGGCTTCGAGGACCCGGCGTACCGCGATCGGGCCCGCCTGCGGACCTATGATCTTCACGCCCGGAAGAAAGCCGTCGCCGCCCACCTCGGTTACGTCCGCATCGAGATCGGCGAGGTCGACCGGAAGCTCGACCCGCGCCGGCTGGCCGAGCGGCTGGCGGAGACGTACCGCCCGATCCTCGAGGCGGGCGAGGTCCGGATGGTCGTCAACAGGGCGCCGATCGCGCCCCGCCCCTGGACCCTCGACGAGCGGCACGAGCTCTCGGTGCGTGCGGCGGGTCGCCTCGTGCGGGGTTGGTGGGGCCTCCTGCCCGACCCGCCGCCTCCCGGCATGCCGGAGGCGGGCGTCCGGCTGTACCACCTTGGCCGGCTCGTCGGGGCGCCTGAGTGGTTCGGCCATCCGACGCCGGCCGCCCACCCGGCCCTCAACCGCCTGGTCGGCGAGGTCGAGCTGCCCCACGTCCCGGTCACGATGAACAAGGCGGACGTCGACCGCGGGAGCGAGGTCTGGGCCGCGGTGGAGGCACGGCTGCACGCGCTCCTGGCGCCTGCCGTCCGTCGGCTCACGCGCGAGCCCGCGTCGGCCGTCACGCCGGAAGCCGCGCGCACGGCGGAACAGGTGCGCAGGATCCTGGCGAAGGCGCTCCGGCTGCTCGAAGAGGGTCGGCTCTTCGAATCGGAGGTCGCCGTGGGAGGCGACGAACCGGGCGGTCAGCTGGCGCTCGAAGGGGTGCGCAAACCCGCGAACGCTGCCGGGGAACCGGGCGCCGGGGAGGCCGGCGCTGATCCAGGCGCCTCGGGCGCGACCGAACCGGCTCCCCGCCTGCCGCGTCCGGGGGCCGGCGGCGGCCCGGGCACGAGCCGTCGCCGGGGGTCGGCCGAGGTCGTCGTTCGTCGCCTCGATCCGCGCCTTCGGAGCGCGCTCGTCGAGGAGGACGGTGTCCGCCGGGTGGTGATCAACAGTGCGTACCCGCTGTACGAAGTACGGCGGGGGGACCTCTGGTACCAGCTCGAGACGGCGCTCCGGGAGGTCTGCGTGACCATCCCCGAGGCGACGGTGCCCGAGTTCGAGCGCCGGGTCAACGAGCTGATGCTGGTCTCGCTGGCGCTCGCCGAGCGGCGGAAGCGGGGCTCGAGGAAGGGCGCCCCGGCCGTCTCCGCGGAACGGAAGCGTCAGGCGGGCCTCTGGCGCTGACTGGCTCCGTGTGCTACGGTTGACACACGACGACTGCACACTATCGTGCACACGTCGCCGCAGCCTGGTGGTCTTGACATGCCGCTCGTCCGCACGAACGTCACCCTTCCCGCCGAGACGCTGGCGATCATCGACGAGGTCGCCGGTCCGCGCGGCCGCAGCGCCTACATCGCCGAGGTGCTGCTGAAGCAGGCGAAGCGCGACCGGATGAAGAAGGTGTGGCGCGAGAACTTCGGCGTCCTCCGCGGATCCACGACATGGGGAACGACCCCGGAGGAGGTGCTGGAGACGCTGAAGGAGATCCGGGCGAGCTGGGACCGCCCGCACGTCGACGCCTTGTGGGACCAACGGAGGACGAATGCCCAGGATCCTGGACACGACGCTCCTGATCGACTACGCGAACGGCCGGCTCGGCGCCGGCGCGATGCTGGAGCGCCTGTTCGCGGAAGCCGATGACCTGATCGTCTGCGACGCCGTCGTCGCCGAGGCGCTGTCCAGCGGGACATCGGAGGAGCGGCGCTCGATCGCGAATCTCATCGATGCGGTCGAGTACGTCGCCACCCACCCCGATGCCGCGAGATGGGCCGGCGAGGCCCGTCGGTTGCGCGGCGCGACGAGTCCGCGAACCCTTGGCGACGCCCTCATCGCCGGCGTTGCGTGGTCGCTGGGGGCCACGATCGTGACCCGCAACCCGGACGACTTCGTGCGGATGGGCGTACCCGTGCTCCCGTACGAGGCGGACGCGCCCGCCTGACCTGCGGCCTCGGCACGCGCCGCGCCCCGGCGGGGCGTTCCATCCAGCCTGCATAGATTCCATGCACAATGGCGCGCACACCCAGACGCTCCGGCGGTGCGCCGGCGCCCAGCGGAGGAGCATGTGACGTGACGGTCGGGACCGCCCTCCACCCGCGGACCGCGCCCCTCAACACGAAGATGCAGTGGCGCGAATGGTCCGGCTTCTTCGCCGCCAGCGAGTACCACGACAGCCACGTTATCGAGTACAACGCGATCCGCGAGGCGGCCGCCCTCATCGACGTCAGCCCGCTCTTCAAGTACGAACTGCGCGGTCCCGACGCCCTCCGTCTCGTCGATCGCCTGATCACCCGCGACGCGACGAAGCTCACGCCCGGCCGCGTCTTCTACACGCCGTGGTGCGACGAGCACGGCAAGGTCATCGACGACGGCACGATCCACCGCCTCGACGACGCCGACGGCGGCCAGGTCATCCGCTGGACTGCCGCCGACCCGCAGTACCGCTGGCTCCGGATGAACGCCCACGGCCTCCACGTCGACGTCGCGGACGTGAGCGAGCGCGATGCGGCAATCGCCCTCCAGGGCCCCCTGGCCCGGAAGGTGCTGGAGGCCGCCTCGGGCGAGGACCTCGCCGACCTGCGCTACTTCGGCCGCCGGGCCGTGAGCCTGGCCGGGATTCCGATCGACGTCTCGCGGACGGGGTATACGGGCGACCTTGGCTACGAGCTCTGGATCCCGGCCGACCGCGCCGTGGAGGCCTGGGACGCCCTCGTCGCGGCCGGCGAGCCGTACCGGATCCGGCCCGCCGGGATGCTCGCCCTCGACGTCACCCGCCTCGAGGCCGGCCTCGTCCTCATCGAGGTGGACTACACGAGCGCGATCCACTCCCACATCCCGGCCCAGAACTTCAGCCCGTACGAGATCGGGCTGGGCCGGCTGGTGGACCTGGCGAAGGCCGACTACGTCGGCGCGCGCGCCCTCCTCTCCGAGGTCGCCGCGGGCGGGCCGGCGCGCCGCCTCGTGGGGCTCGACATCGCCTGGACCGAGATCGAGGCGCTCTACGCCGCCGAGGGCCTGGCGCCGTACGCGCCGCCCACGGTGAGCCGGGCACCCGTTCCCGTGCACGCCGGCGGGCGCCAGGTGGGCCGCGTGACGAGCACGGGCTGGAGCCCGCTCCTCAAGAAGATGATCGCCCTGGCCTCCGTCGGCCTGGCTCACGCCCGGACCGGGAGCCGCGTCCAGGTCGAGTGGACCGTGGAGGCGAAGCGGAAGCTCGTCTCGGCCACGGTCGTGGACCTTCCCTTCTTCGACCCGCCGCGCAAGCGCGCGTAGCGGGCCGCCCGAACCGAACCAGGACCGAACCCGGACCGCATCCGAACCCCAGGGCGACAGGAGGAGACGCGGGTGGCCGAGCGCTACGACGCGGTGATCATCGGCGGTGGCCACAACGGGCTGACGACCGCCGCCTACCTCGCCAGGGCCGGCTGGAAGACGCTGGTCCTCGAGAAGCGCCACATCCTGGGCGGCGCCACGACCAGCGACGAGATCGTCCCCGGCTACACGTTCAGCGTCCTCTCCTACGTGGTCAGCCTGCTGCGCCCGGAGATCATCCGGGAGCTCGAGCTGCCCAGGCACGGCCTGGAGATCCTGCCCCTCGACGGCACCTTCACCACGGTCCCCGGCGACTACCTCTGGCGCCGCGACGACCACGGCGCGACGATGCGGGAGATCCGCCGCTGGTCGAAGAGCGACGCCGACGCCTACGAGGAGTACGGCCAGCTGATGGCCGACATGGCCCGCTTCATCAAGCCGATCCTCGGGTTCGTGCCGCCCGACCCGACCTCGATCGACCCGCGCGATTGGCTGGGCGTCATGGGCCTGGCCCGCGACTTCGCCCGGCTCTCCGAGCGCCAGCAGGCCGCCTTCATCGGGCTCATGACGATGAGCGCCGCCGACTTCCTGGACCAGTGGTTCGAGACCGATCCGCTCAAGGCGACCATGTCGGCGTCGGGGATCATCGGGACCTTCCTGGGCGTCCGCTCGCCGGGCACGGCCTACGTGCTGCTCCACCATTACATGGGCGAGATCGATGGCGCCTTCCGCGCCTGGGGCCTCCACAAGGGCGGCACGGGCGGCATCAGCAACGCCATCGCCAACGCGGCGCGGGCCCTCGGAGCCGAGATCCGGACGAACGCCGGCGTGGCCCAGGTGAAGCTCTCCGCGGCGGGCGACCGGGCGACCGGCGTGGTGCTCGAGAGCGGCGAGGAGATCGACGCCTCGATCGTCGTCTCGACGGCCGACGTCCGGCGCACGTTCCTCGGGCTCCTGGAGCCGGGCGTCCTGCCCGAGGACTTCGAGGCCCAGGTCCGCCGCTTCAGGTTCCGGGGGAGTTCCGGCAAGGTGAACCTCGCGCTCGACGCCCTGCCGACCTTCACCGCGAACCCCGGCGGCACGGAGTACCTGCGCGGCGCCGTCAGCATCAGCCCGTCGGTCGAGTACATGGAGCGCGCCTACGACGACGCCAAGTACGGTCGCTTCAGCCGCCGGCCCTACATCGACATCGTGATCCCCTCGCTCGTGGACCCGTCGGTGGCACCGCCCGGCAAGCACGTGATGAGCTGCTTCGTGCAGTACGCGCCGTACAACCTGGCCGAGGGGCCGGCCGACTGGGAGAACCAGCGCGAGGCCTTCGGCACGACCGTCATCGACAC
>CAZVPS010000168.1:0-5002 GCA_964629105.1 uncultured Anaerolineaceae bacterium | reverse complement strand
ACTCCTCGAGGTTCTCGGCCAGGAGGCGGAAGAAGAGCGTCTCGTTGCGATCCTGGAGCGCGGCCAGCCCGATGAACTTCTCCAGGTCGTCGGCCTTGCGCCGGACGTGCTCCAGCTCCAGGTCGAGCTGCTCCTCCAGGGTCATGACGTGCGTCGGCAGCAGCCCGTGGAGGCCGAACCAGTCACGCTCCTCGTCGGTGAACGCGGCGTCCTTGTTGTAGAGCGGCCGTCCCAGGAGGGAGCGGCCGCGGAACGCCACCCGCAGCGGCGTGCGCGGATCGGGGGGCGCGGCGGGATGAGTCAATGGGTCACCACCACGGTTGCAGAGCTATGGGTCACGACATGTTCGGAGACGCTGCCCCGCAGGACGCGGTCGAGGGCGCTGAGACCGCGCGATCCGATGACGATGGTATCGAAGCCGCCCTCCGTCGCGATCCGCTCGATCGTCCGGGCCGGATCACCCAGCGGCTCGAGGAGATCGACGTTGAGCCCGTGCTCAGCGAGCACGCGCTGCGCCTCGTGGAGCTCGCGGGCATGCGCCTCGCCGCCGTCCCACGGCTCGGTCGGCCTCCCGTCGGGGCCGACGGGCACAACCGAGACCACGCTGAGGGACGCCCGGAACGCCATCGCCAGCTCCGCCGCCGTCTCGAGGGCGCGGCGCGCCGGCTCTCCCCCGTCGTACGCGAGAAGGATCCGTTCCATCGTCTCACTCCCGCTCGCGAGTCGGCCGGACGCGGGGTCGGCTCGGTCTCACACGCCACAGGTTGGCCCCATGGACACACGGCGGATAGGGCGGTTGGACGCGATCTGGCGTGCCGGTCGGATCGCGAGCAGGGGCCGCGCGACTCGGGCGGCCCGCCGGGGCTCGGCGGCGGCGCGGGGGCGGTCGTCGTCGCCCCATGCGCGGTCGCCGCCCCATGCGCGGTCGCCGCCCCATGCGCGGTCGCCGCCCCATGCGCGGTCGTCCGTCGCCCCATGCGCGGTCGTCGCCTGTGAGGCGGTCGCCGCCTGCCCATGCGCGGTCGTCGTCGCCCCATGCGCGGTCGTCGTCGCCCCATGCGCGGTCGTCGCCTGTGAGGCGATGTTTCCTGGCTTCGCGGCGCACACGGCCCTCCGCGGCCGGCCTCGGACATGGCGGCCGCCCGGGTTCGATGGCAGGTCGGGCACGTGCGCGCCTCACCGAGCACGGCCGTTGACCGTTCGGCCTGGCCGACGGCCGTGCGGGACCGCGGGACGCGGCCACGAGGAGCGCGAAGTCACGAATCATCGCCTGAGAGGCGTGGATCCGCGGGTCCGGACCGCCGGTGCCCGCGCCCCGCCCGCGCCGCTGCCTGCGCCCCGCCCGCGCCGGTACCCGCGCCGCTGCCCGGACGACTAGAGTAGGCCCACCAGACCGGGCTGCCGGCCGGTGGGGAGCGAGATGGACGCAGCGGTCGAAGCGATCGGCCTCACGAAACGGTTCGGGGCCCTGACGGCGGTCGACGAGATCGACCTCGCCCTGGCGCCGGGCCGGATCTACGGGCTGCTGGGCCCCAACGGCTCGGGCAAGACGACCCTGATCCGGCTGCTGACCGGCCTCGCCCGCCCGACGGCCGGCGAGGCCCGGGTACGCGGCCACCGGATGCCGTCCCGCGACGGCCTCGCCTCGATCGGCTACATGACCCAGGCCGACGGCATCTACCCCGAGCTCTCGGTCCTCGAGAACATCCGCTTCTTCGCCGCGCTCTACGGGACGACCGACAGGGCGGCGCTGACGGCCGCGCTGGAGCTGGTCGAGCTCGCGGACCGGGCGGGAACGCCCGCATTCGAGCTATCGGGCGGCATGCGGCGGCGGCTATCCCTGGCCTGCGCGCTCGTCCATCGCCCGCCGGTCCTCTTCCTCGACGAGCCGACCGTGGGAATCGACCCCGCGGTGCGGGTCCAGTTCTGGAGCCACTTCCGGGGCCTCGCCGCATCCGGCACCACGCTGCTCGTCACGAGCCACGTGATGGACGAGGCCGACCGCTGCGACGAGCTCGTCCTGGTCCTCTCGGGCCGGGTGATCGAGCGCGGGACGTCGGCCGAGATCCGCGCGCGAGCGGGGGCGGACAACCTCGAGGCGGCCTTCCTCGCCGTCTCGGCCGGGAACCGCGGCCGATGAGCGGCCGGCGCGTCCTCGCCATCACCCGCCGCATCCTTGAGCAGTTCCGGCGCGACCACCGCTCGCTGGCCCTCCTCTTCGTGGCGCCGGTGGTGATCACGGCCCTCCTGGGCTGGATCGTGACGGACCAGAAGACGCTCGCGCCTCGCGTCGTCACGGTCGCCCTGGATGCCCGCGTCGCCGCCGAGGTGGAGGCGGCCATGTATGCCGCCGACGCCGACGGCACGATCGTGTACGTCGCGTTCGCGGCGACGGAGGAGGGCGCCCGCGGGATGCTCCGCGATGACCAGGCCGACGTCGCCCTCGTCTTCCCGGCCGGGATCGTCGACGACATGCTGGCCGGGCGACGGCCCACGATCACCGCCATCTCCCGTGGCGTGGACCCCGTCGCGGACGCATCGGCCGTCATCACCCTCCAGCGCGTGGTCGCCACCGCCTTCGCCCGGGGCCCCGGCGCCGCGGTCATCCCGCAGTTCGTTCGCGAGACGGTGTACGGGGCACCCGACGCCGACCAGCTGGACGTCCTGGGGCCGGTCTTCGTCGGCTTCTTCGTCTACTTCTTCGTCTTCATCCTCACCGGGGTCAGCTTCCTCCGCGAGCGGACCGGCGGCACGCTGGAGCGGCTGCTGGCGACGCCGGTGGGACGCCCGGACATCGTGGCCGGCTACGTCCTGGGCTTCGGCATCCTGGCGACCCTCCAGGTGATCGTCATCCTCACCTTCAGCCTCATGAGCCTGGGGGTGCCGGCGATCGGACCGCTGCCGGCCTTCTCCATCGGCCTCGGCGTGGCCAACGCGGGAAGCCCGCTGCTCGTCTTCCTCGTCGTCCTCCTGCTGGCGATCGGGGCCGTCAACCTGGGGATCCTGCTCTCCACCTTCGCCCGGACGGAGCTCCAGATCCTCCAGTTCATCCCCATCGTCATCACCCCGCAGGGGCTCCTGGGTGGGCTGCTCTGGCCGGTCGACGCGCTGCCCGACCTCCTCCAGCCGATCGCGCGGCTCCTGCCGATGACCTACGGCATCGAAGCGCTGCGCGGGGTGATGGTGCGTGGCGCCGACCTCTCCGACGCCACGCTGCGGCTGGACCTGGCGGTGCTCGCGACCCTGGCCGTGGCGGTCGCCCTGCTCGCCACCCGGACGATCCGGCGCGAGGTCGCCTGACCGCGGAACCGGCGTCGTCCGCGGGGCGTCCGTGGCCCATGAGCAGCCCGACCCACGCCATCCGACGCCTCGGACTCCGCCCCGCGGCCCTCGTCGCGCTCGTCACGCTCGCCGTGGCCGCCTGCGGCGGCGGCGCTTCCCCGTCGCCGAGCCCGGCGCTCGGATCGCCCCCGCCGGCAGGCGGCGCGGCCCCGCCGCTCGAGGGCACGCGGTGGGTCCTTCCGGACGGCGACGTGCCCGGCCTCCCCGCGGGCGTCGTGGTCGACGCGGTCTTCGACGGCGGCCGTCTCTCCGGCCAGGGCCCGTGCAACGCGTACGACGCCGACTACACGCTCGACGGCGAGCGCCTCGCCCTGGGCCCCATCGCCTCCACGAAGAAGAGTTGCGGCGATCTCGACCGCGCCGAGGAGGCGTTTCTGGGCGCGCTGTCCCGAACCGCGACGTTCACGATCGCCGGCGACACCCTCACCCTGCGCGACGAGAGCGGGACGCAGCTCGCCTCGTTCCGGGCCGACGTCGACGGCGGGAAGGGCGACCCGGGGACGGCGCTCCCGGGGACCGCCTGGACGGTGACCGGATACGCGGGCGCGACGGGCGTCGCGACGGGCGTGATCCCGGGCACGCCGATCAGCCTCGAGTTCGGCGTCAACGGCAGCGCGGGCGGCAGCGCCGGCTGCAACAGCTACGGCGGGGACTTCCGGGCTGACCCGGGCGCGGGCTCGCTCGCCTTCGGAAGGCTCATGCAGACACTGATGGCCTGCGATCCGCCTGCGACAATGACCCAGGAGTCGGCCTACCTCGCGGCCCTGGCGCAGACCGCAGCGTACCGGATCGCCGGCGGCATGCTCACGTTGCTCGATGCGAAGGGCAACCCGCTCGTTGAGGCCGAGCCGGCCGCGTAGCCGGGGGGGCCGGCCGGGGAGCCAGGGAGCGCCCACCATGGAACGAGCCCGGCCGCTGGGCCGGGCTCGTGCTCGGGTGCGGGTGCCGGCGCGGGCCGAGGCCCGCGGCCGGATGCGGCTCAGCTCTCCGCGCTCTCCACGGCGGCCGGGCCTTCCGGAACCGTCTCGACCACGACGGGAGCGACGGCCTCGACTTCCTGGACGCGGGGCGGGGAGACCTTGAAGACGATCTCGTCGGGATCGGTCAGCAGGGTGACGCCGGCGGGGATCGGGAGATCGCGCGCGTGGATCGCCGCGTCGAAGTCGACGAGGGCGGCGAGGTCGATCTCGATCACCTGGGGCAGGTGGTCGGGCCGCGCCCGGACCTTCACGCTGCCGCTCGCGTTCAGGAGCGTGCCGCCGTGCTTGGCCACCGCCTCCGACTCGCCGGTGCCGTGGACCGGGACGTCGACGGTGATCTCCTCGGTCATCCGGACCGCGAAGAGGTCGACGTGGATCGGCCGCCGGTTGACCTTGTGGATCTGGACGCCGTGGACGAGGACCGGCTTCGCCTTCGCGCCGTCGATCGACAGGTCGATGAGCGCGTTGGGGCCGACGTGGCGGCGAAGGATGGCGAACTCGTGGGCATCGAGCGAGACGGAAGCAGACTCGACCCCGTGGCCGTAGACGACCGCGGGAAGGCGTCCGTCGCGGCGAAGGCCGGCATTGGCCTTCCCGAGGGCGGTGCGGTGCTCGGCGGCGAGCACGGGGCGGGTGGAGCTCATGCGTGATCCTCTGGTTGCTGGCTGTCTGCATCGGAG
>CAZVPS010000167.1:0-5017 GCA_964629105.1 uncultured Anaerolineaceae bacterium | reverse complement strand
GCCGCCGAGCCGTCGCCGAAGGCGAGCGGGCCGCCGGCGCCGGCCTTCCCCCGATGACGCGGCCCCGCACCCCGGCGGTCGGCGGCGAGCGCGAGGTCCCCGTCCCCGATGCGATCGCCCGCGAGTATCTCCTGCTCGCCCTCCGCCTCGACCAGCGGATCGCGGGCCTCGTCGACGGCTACTTCGGCCCGGCCGACCTGAAGGCCCTCGTCGACGTCGAGCAGCTGCGCGCGCCGGCCCGCCTCGTCGACGACGCCGCCGCCCTGCGCGCCCGCCTCCCCGGCGAGGTGGAGGAACCCGACCGGCGCCGCTGGCTCGACGCCCAGCTGATCGCGCTCGAGGCGCAGGCGCGCGCCCTCGCGGGCGCCGGGCTCCCCTACCTGGAGCATGTCACGGCCTGCTTCGACTACCGGCCCATGCGCACTCCGGAGGCGGTCTTCGATGCGGCCGCCGCCGAGCTCGACACGCTCCTCCCCGGGGAGGGACCCCTTCCTGCCCGGATCGTCGCGTGGGACGATCGCTTCACGATCCCGGTCGGGCGCGTCGGGCGCATCGTCGACGCGCTGCTGCCGGACTTCCGTCGGCGCGCCGAGGCCCTCTTCGGCCTTCCCGACGACGAGGGCCTGGCCGTCTCGCTCGTCCGCGACCAGCCGTGGAGCGGCTACAACTGGTACGACGGCGGGCGCCGGAGTCGCGTCGACCTCAACACGGACATCCCGATCCGCGCGGCCGACTTGCTCTCGGTCCTCCCCCACGAGACCTACCCCGGACACCACCTCGAGCACGCGTGGCACGAGGCCCACCTCGTGAACGGCCTCGGCCGGATGGAAGCGAGCGTCCTCTGCATCAACGCGCCCGAGTGCCTCCTCTCGGAGGGCCTGGCCGATCTCGGGAGGCGTTTCGCGGTCCCCCCGGACGAGGAGGCGAGCATCCTGGCCGAGGTCTACCGGCTGGCCGGCCTCCCGGACCTGGGCGACGCTGCGCACGTCCGGGACACCGCCGAGCGGCAGGTGGCGATCTCGCGGGCACTCACCGCGGTCCGCGGGGTGGCCGGGAACGCCGCCCTCATGCTCCACGCCGACGGCGCCCCCCGCGAGGAGGTCCTCGCGTACCTGGAACGACGCCTCCTCTCGACGCCGGAGCGCGCCGCGAAGCGGCTCGAATTCATCGCGCATCCGCTGTGGCGGACCTACGTCTTCGTCTACTTCGAGGGCGAGCGGCTCCTGCGACGGTGGCTGGAGATGGTCCCCGCGGCCGAGCAGCCGGCGCGCTTCCGGCGGCTCCTGGCGGAGCAGCTGACGCCCTCGGCGATCGTCGAGGAGATCGGCGCGGGGTAGCCCCGGTCAGCCCCCGGCCGCCCGCAGCAGGAGGACACGGTCCTCGCCCGCTCCGTCCCAGTCGGCGAACGCCGGCACGCCGTAGATCCGCGAGCTCCCCGGGCCGGCCTGCGGGACGAAGCCAAGGGAGGCGAAGAACGCGAGCGCGATCCGGTCGTCGGGCCTGCAGGCGGCCTCCAGGGCGGTGACGCCCGCGGCGGCGAGCGGCGCGGCGAAGCACTCCACCAGGTCCCGCCCGATCCCCCGGCGGCGGAACTCCGGGTCGACCGCGACGAGGTGAATCACGGCCTCCGCCGGCCGGTCGGCCGAGCGGAACCCCAGGACCAGCCCGAGGGGCCGGCGATCGCGCGACGCCTCGGCGAGCCACGCGGTGCCGCCGAGATGGCGGAACCATGACCGCCCGGGGCCACCGCGGCCGGACCGCTCCTCGCGCCAGTCCCGGAGGCGCGCGTCGAGGCCGGCGAGGTCGGCTTCGGTCGGATGGCGAACCTCGTACGGCGGCGCCGGCCGCGGAGGGGTGGGCGCGACCTGCGGGAGCCAGTGATCGAGGTCGGGGAAACCGGGCATGGCTGGATCGTAGACGCTCCGGGACCGCGCGCATCCGCACCGGCGGAGCGGGTATCCTTTCACGCCGTGAGCCACTACGCCCTCGGCCTGCCCGATCCCGACATGCGCGCCGGCTTCCCGGCTGCCGCGGGGCGTATGCGCGCCGCGCAGGCGCGCCTCGGCACCCGGGCCCTCGAGGTGGCCCTCCAGCGCGACCCGACGCTCCGCGAGCGCGCCGGCGAGACCGGCCTCCGCCGGCTCCTGCGCGACACCGAGATCTTCGTCGAGCGGATCGCCCGCGCCCTCGCGTCCGGGGACCCCGGCCAGGTGCGCGAGTGGGCCGACTGGGTCGCCCCCGTCTACCGGCGCCGCAAGGTCCCGATGGACGACCTCGTCACGCTCAGCGAGGGGCTCCGGGGCGCGCTCGCGGCGATCCTGGCCCCCGAGGAGCAGGCCGCGGCCGACGCCGCGCTCGACGAGGCGATCGCCACGTTCCGGCGCTACCGGAGGATCGCGGGCGACGCCCGGAAGCGCAGTCGGATCCTGACGGCGCTCTACAAGGGCGGCTGAGCGAGGTCGGCGCGATGACGATCAAGTGGGTCCAGGCGGACCCCCTCGTGATGAATGGCGAGCCGTTCTGCTACGGCAGCCGGGTGACCGTCCGCCAGCTGCTGGAGATGCGCGCCGGCGGGTACGACCTGACGCGAATCCTCACCGACCACCCGGAGCTCCGCCGGCTCGGCGTCGCCGCCGCCTTCTGCTACGCGGCCGACCACCACGACCGCTACGCGGAGTTCTTCGCCGCGGACGGCGCGCTGGCCGGTCCCGCCTACACCGACGAGGAGGCGGCGACCCTCCCGGTGCAGTACCGGCGGCCCGGCGTGGTCGTGGCGGGAGCCACGGCACCCGCCTGACGCGCCCAGGCTCTACGCGCCACGACGCCGGCCCAAAGCGCCCCGCCGGGCCCCGATCAATTCCGAGTAACGCGCTCAACATTCGGTCGACGATGGTACGCTTCGGCCTGCACCCACCCGCACATGGACCCGTCCCGGCATGACCGACCAGCCGACCACAGCCCCGACCGCCGACGCCGCACCGGCCTTCGATCCCGTGCGCCGCGCCCGTGAGCTCGCGGTCCTCGACGCGCTCCGGAACGTCGTCGATCCCGAGATCGGGATGAACATCGTGGAGCTGGGGCTCATCAAGCAGGTCCTGCTCGGTGAGACGGAGTCCGAGGTCAAGATGATCCTCACGACCCCGTTCTGCCCCTACGCCGGGTCGATGATCGCCCAGGTCAGGGAGCAGGCCGAGTCGGCGCTCGACCACCCGGTCAAGGTGACCCTCCTCGCCGAGCGCTGGGACCCGCGCGACGCGGGCCTCATGTGGTGAGCGAGGAAGCCACCGCCCGCGCCCGGCGCGCCTCCGCGGTCGCCACGGGCCGCGGCGACCGCGGCACCACGGGCCTGCTCTTCGGGGGGGACCGGATTCCCAAGGACGACCTGCGCACCGAGGCCTACGGCACGCTCGACGAGGCGGTGGCGGCCCTGGGTTTGGCGCGGGCCGAGCTGGAGGTGAAGCGCCAGCTGGACGTCCTCCCGCCGGCCCTCGACGAGATCGTCGCGCTCATCCTGCGGATCCAGCGCGAGCTCTTCGTGGCCGGCGCCGAGCTGGCGGCCAACCCGGCCGCCTGGGACCGCCTCCGCGACGGCGCCACGAGGGTCTCGGCCGACATGGTCGCCGGGATCGACGCCGTCCTGGCCGACTTCGAGGCGCGGATCGCCTTCCCGACCGAGTTCGTCGTGCCCGGCGAGACGCGGACCAGCGCCGCGCTCGAGCTGGCCCGGACGATCCTCCGCCGCGCCGAGCGGCGCGTCGTGACCCTTCAGCGCGCCGACCTCGTCCCGGGCGCGCACCTCCTGCCCTACCTCAACCGCCTCGCGGACCTCCTGTGGGTCCTCGCCCGGGCGGCCGAGCAGGCCGAGGCTCGCACGGCAACCGCTGCGCGCCCCGAGCGCGCGCGGACCGGCGAGGAGACCGGGGCCGGCTGATCGCGGGATCGGTCGGCGCAGGGGGCGGTCCGGGGCCACTTCCGCGATTGTTAGGCATACTCAAGCCCACGCGGGGACGGGCTCCCGCTCCGACGATGGAGATGCACGCACGATGAACCAGTACACCCTCGCGCCGAGCCAGGTCGGGGTCCGCCCCGATGCCCGGCTCGCCCAGGCGTTCCTCACCCAGTCGTTCTTCTGGATGTTCCTCGGCCTCCTCGTCACGACGGGGGTCGGCTTCCTCATCTCGTCGCTGCCGCAGGAGACGCTCTTCAAGTACGCCGGGCTCGCGCTGCCGCTCCTCCTCGTGCAGCTCGTCGTGGCGTTCGTCCTGAGCCTTGCGATCCGCAGGATCTCGGCGACGGTCGGGCTGCTCCTCTTCTTCGTCTTTGCGGCGATCACCGGCGTGACGCTCGGGTTCGTCCTGCTCAGCTACGAGCTCGGCAGCATCGTCGCCGCCGGCTCCTCGGCCGCAGCGGTCTTCGGCGCCGCCGCCTTCTACGGCACCGTCACGAAGCGCGATCTGTCGGGTCTCGGCCCCTACCTGTTCATGGGCCTCGTCGGGATCATCGTCGCGAGCCTGGTGAACATGTTCATCGGCTGGCAATGGCTCTCCTTCGGGATCTCCGTCCTGGGCGTGGTGGTCTTCACCGCCCTCACCGCCTACGACGTCCAGAAGATCCAGCGCGGCGACGTCGCCGCCTGGGCAGGGTCGATGGAGAAGGGCGCCGTCATGGGCGCCTTCAAGCTCTACCTCGACTTCATTAACCTGTTCTTCATGCTCCTGCGCCTCTTCGGCAACGGCCGGAGCTAGGCGCCCGGGCGGCCGGGGGCCACCGGGGCCGCCGTCGAGCAACAGCCCTGATCCCGGCCCGGTCGAACGACGACCGGGCCGTTCTGTTCGTCAGGCGGCAGCTTCGGTGGCGGTGTGGGGGCGAGACCGGTCGGTGCAAGAACCGCGCAGTCGCAATCAATCCGGCGATCGCTGGCGGGTGCTCGCCGGTCTCGGCGCGTCTGATCTGGTCGGGGCCAGAGGATTTGAACCTCCGTCCAGGCTCCTCGTCAGGCGGCTCTCGGTCGCCGGCG
>CAZVPS010000166.1:0-5021 GCA_964629105.1 uncultured Anaerolineaceae bacterium | reverse complement strand
CCCACGAGCTCACCCGGACCGGCGATCGTGATCATCTGCTGGTGACCCTCGGCGTCGGATCGCACGGCGCCGAGATGACCGTCCACCACCAGCGTCAGCAACGGGTCGTGGCTCTGGGACAGGACATGCTCATGCCGCCGGAACGGCCGGATCTGCGCCTGCCGGACGAGCGCCACGAGCGAGCGCTCGGCCGCCCCGGGCAGCACGGTCGGCAGCAGCGCCTCGAGCGCCTCGAGCGCGGCCCGCCGGTCGTGGGCTGCGGCGTGCGGCGAAGGGGCCTCGGAAGGTCTCACGGTGGCGCCCATCGTGGCACACGGCGCGTCCCTGCTCCTCGGCGAGGCTCTCTGTAGTTCCTCGGGTGCGCCCTGCTCCTGATACGGAGGCAGCGGAGTGGCGCGGCCGGTCAGCCGGGATCAGGACAGGGCCGTCCCAAGCAGGTGGCCGATCCCGAAGGTGATCGCCGCCGCCGCGACCCCGAAGACGAGCTGGCGGAGGCCCGACCGCAGCGCCGGCTGACCGGTGATCACGGTGATCGCCACCCCGACGACGAACAGGGCGGTCGCGCTGAACGCGGCCGAGAGCGCGATGGCCAATGAGCCTTCGGCGACCACGAACGGGACGACCGGAACGATCGCCCCGAGGGAAAAGAGGAGGAACGACGTGATCGCGGCCACCCACGCCGAACCGCCGAGTTCCTCGGGGTCGATCCCCAGCTCCTCGCGGCTGAGCGTGTCGAGCGCCACCCGGGCGTCTCCGCGGATGATCCGGCCAGCCACCTCGCGGGCCTGATCGGCCGGCATCCCCTTCGCTTCGTAGATGAGCCGAAGCTCTTCTTCTTCCTCCTCGGGGAAACGCCGAAGCTCCTCCTCCTCGATCCCGATCTGGTGGGCGTGGAGCTCGCGGGCGCTCTGGACGCTGAGCCACTCGCCGAGGGCCATCGAGAGCGAGCCGGCCAGCAGGCCGGCGACGCCGGCAATGAGGATGACCGGCCCGGTGGCACCCGCCCCGGCCACGCCCATGACGAGGCTGAAGTTCGAGACGAGGCCGTCGTTGGCACCCAGGACGGCGGCCCGGAGCGCGTTGCCGCCGACCGCCCCGTGGCGACCCTCGAACCGCGCAAGAAGGCCGCCCGCGACGCCACTGGACCCGGTCATCTCGCCCAGCAGGCGAGCATGCGAGCGCTCGTCCGCCGGCAGGCCCGCTTCGATCGCTTCGGGTTGATCGTCGTACATCCGGCGATCAGCCATCTCATGAGCCGCGATCGTACTCACCACCAGGCCCGGCCCGAACCGGCGCGCGAGGCGAACGAGGATCCTGGCCCGCCATGTTGGCCCACCCGGCAGGCGCACCTCCCCCGCCGCCCGCAGGTGCTCCTCCCACAGGGCGGCGTGGCGTCGCTCGGCGTCGGCCAGCTTGCCGTACAGCGTCCGGAGGGCAGGTTCTCGAGCCCCGTCGGCCATCGCCCGGTAGATGGCACCCCCATCAAGCTCGCCCTGGAGGTTCACTCGATACCGAGCGATGTCCTGCGCCTCGGTCATGAGCAGATACCCAACGCTCCCTCGGCAGAGATGAGGCGGAAGTCAGAGAACTCTATTCGACGATGCATGATGGCGCTCCGCGGCGCGACCTACTCCTTCAGGTGGCGCTCGAACCAGGCGAGCATCCGCTCGTTGCGGTCGATCCGGCGATCGGGACGCCCGGTGATCGCGAAGGTGTGCCAGCTCTCCGGGTAGAGGACGTACTCCACCTCCCGGCCGAGGTGGCGCAGGGCGACGAAGAGCTGCTCGTTGTCGGCGGCCGGGCAGCGCAGGTCCGCCTCGCCCTGGAGGATCAGCAGCGGGGTCCGGATCCGGGAGACGAGGCGGAGCGGCGACTGGCGCCACAGCCGGGCGACCCCCTCCTCGGTCAGCGGGTCGCCAAGGCGAGCCATCCGGTCGTAGTCGGGGCCGGAGTCGGAGTTGGCCCAGTCGTTGACCTGGTTGGTCACGCCGTTCTCGGAGACCGCGGCGGCGAAGCGATCCGGAGCGGCCCCGATCAGCCAGTTGACCATGAAGCCGCCATAGGAGAGCCCCAGGATCCCGAGCCGGGCGGGGTCTGCCAGGCCGACGCCGACCACGTGGTCGACGGCCGCGAGGACGTCGGAGGCGTCGACGCCGCCCCAGTCGCCAAGCTGGGGCCGGATCCAGGCCCGCCCATAGCCGGCCGAGCCGCGGATGTTCGGCAGGATCACCCGGTAGCCGCGCGACGCGAGGAGGACATTCTCGAGCGAGGGCGCCGGCGACCACCCGCCGAGCGGACCGCCATGGACGTTGACCACCGTGGGCAGCGGTCCGTCGCCGGCGCCGGCGGGCGACACGATCCAGGCCTCGATCGGGCCGCCGGGGCCGGGCGCCAGGACGCGACGCATGGTCGGCCACGGGACGCCGCGCCGCCACGCGCCGCCGAGCGTCGTGCGCTGGCGGAGGCGGGCACGCGGGCCAGAGCCCTCGACGGTCAGGAGCTCCATCGGCCGTTCGTCGACGGTCGCGACGACGGAGACGACCCCGCCGGCGACGCCGAGGGTCCAGGCGGCGATGTCGGCACCGGTGAGGCGTACGGGGGCGCCGGCGGGCCGGCCCGTCGTGGGGTCGAAGGCGAAACGCCACGGCTGGACCCGGCCCGCGTCGCTGACGAGGGTCACGAGCCCGTGCGAGCCGTCCCACCACGGGCCGGGGCGCGATGACGCCATCCAGCCGTTCAGGTCGGTGTCGTTGTGGGCGCCGATCGGGCGGTCGAGGTCGGGGGCGAGCGCGACGGCGCGGGGCGGGCTGACCGCGGCGTCCGTGCCTCCGTCGAACGCGGCGACGAAGAGCCCGGGGATCTCGTCATCGAGCGGGTCGGCGACGTCGACGCCGACACAGGCGAGCCAGCGGCCGTCGGGCGAGAAGGCGGGCAAGCCAGCGTAGCCCGCCAGGCGCACGGCCTCCCGTGGGGCGCCGCCCCGCGCCGGCACCACCCAGATCGATGGGAGCGGCCGCAGGTCCGCGTCCGGGCGGGGATCGGCGACGAAGGCGATGGCGCGACCGTCGGGCGCCCAGGCGACGGCCCTCGAGTCGGTGTCGTCGCGGGTCAGCTGGCGGGGCGCGGCGCCCTCGCGTACCGGCCCGACCCAGACCTGGTCCCAGCGGTCCCGGTGGCCGACCTCGTTCCAGCGCCAGTCAGCGCGCGTGATCCGGCGGGCGGTCACCAGCCGGCCCTTCGTCTCCTTGCCGACGATGAAGCGGCTCTCCTTTGCGGCGGCGACGAACGCCATCTGCCGGCCGTCGGGCGACCAGGCGATCTCGGAGACGCCGTGATCCGGCGCCCAAAGGAGCCACGGCTCGCCGCCGTCGAGCGCCTGCACCATCACCGCGGTCAGGCGGTCCGGGTCGTCGGGGAACGAGCGCCGGAACGCGACGCGCCGGCCGTCGGGAGAGACGCGGGGATTCGTGTCGCGGACGGCGCCGGCGGTGAGCGGTCGCGGCTCGGCAGTGACACCGCCGGCGAACGGGACGAGCAGCAGGTGGGAGCGGTAGGTCTCCCCGTGGACGACACGCCGGACGACGACCGCGCCGCTCCCGTCGGGGAGGGGGTCGTGCTCCTCGAGGACGACCTGGCGGCGGATCAGGGCGGCCGGAGCGATCGATCGAGCCATGTGCGCAGGGTAGTCCGCCGGGCCCGGCGCGGGACGTCCGGGACCGCGCCGCGCTACGCTGCGTGCATGCCCGACGATCCGCGCTTCGCCGCGCTCCGCGTCCGCCTCGACGTCGCGCCCGAGGTGGCCGATGCGCTCGCGGCGGGCCGCCCGGTCGTGGCCCTCGAATCCACCCTCATCAGCCACGGCCTCCCGTACCCGCAGAACGTGGAGGTGGCGGCGGCTTCGGAAGCCGCCGTTCGCGAGAGCGGTGCCGTCCCCGCGACGGTCGCAATCCGGGACGGGCGAATCCTGGTGGGGCTGGACGCCGACGCGCTCGGGGCGCTCGCCACGACGCCGGGCGTCCGGAAGGTGTCCCGCCCGACCCTGGCGGGGGCGCTGACCGCCGGCGGCTGGGGCGCCACGACCGTCTCGGCCACCATGCTCGCGGCCCACGCCGCGGGGATCCGGGTCTTCGCCACCGGCGGGATCGGCGGCGTCCACGCCGGCGCCTTCGAACCCTCGGCCGGCCCCGACAACCGCCTCCGCCCGCCCAGCGTGGACGTCTCGGTCGACCTCGAGGAGCTGGCCCGGACCCCGGTCGTCGTCGTCTGCGCCGGGCCCAAGGCCATCCTCGACATCCCGGCGACCCTCGAGGTGCTCGAGACCCGCGGCGTTCCGGTCGTGGCGATCCGCACCGACGAGCTGCCGGGCTTCTTCCCGCCCGGCTCGGGGATCCCTGCGCCCCAGTCGGTGCCCGACGAGGCGGCGGCCGCGGCCCTGGCGGCCGTCCACCTGGCGCTGCTGGGGAGCGGCGTGCTGATCTGCGTGCCCGTTCCGGCGGCGGACGAGCTCCCGCGCTCCGAGGCGATGGCCGCCATCGCGCAGGCCACCGCGGAGGCGGAGGCGGCCGGGATCCACGGGCCGGCCCTCACGCCGTGGGTCCTTCGGCGGGTTGCGGACCTGACGGACGGCAGGTCCGTTCGCGCCAACACGGCGCTCATCATCAACGACGCCCGGGTCGCCGGCCGTCTCGCCGCGGTCCTCGCGCGCGGCTGACCCGCCGCGTGCGCCCGCCGCCTGGTTGCGTCCCGTCCGCGTCCTCGCGCTGCCGGCCGCATGGTGGCTGGAGGGCGTCCGACGCGCCCTCCTGGGGGTCCCGACCCCCGGCCTGTTGGCTGGCTTCGACGATACGATGGTCCTGCTCGCCTGTTCTCGCCCAGATACGTCCGTGACCGGACGTCCGCGCCCCGCCGGCTCGTCGGGCGGCCCGTCTGCCGGCCCGCGCCCTGACCGCTTCCTGCCGGCCGTGCGTTGAACGCATGACCGCGCGCCCCTTGGAGCGGCCGGCGGTCCCGACGGCAGGATC
>CAZVPS010000165.1:0-5095 GCA_964629105.1 uncultured Anaerolineaceae bacterium | reverse complement strand
CTGACGCTCTTCTTCGAGCTCGACCTCTCGAAGGCGAACTTCGTCACGGCGGCCGGGATCATGGTCGTCGGCTCGTTCTCCGTGATCGGGATCGGCGTCATGGCGGCAATTCTCCCGCTCCTCTACGTGGAGCGCGGGGCCCAGATGACCTTCGTCATCCAGTCCTGCCTCCTCGTGGTGAGCGGCGTCTACTACTCGGTGGAGGTCCTGCCGGGCTGGATGCAGGTGCTGTCGAGACTCTCGCCGGCGACCTACATCCTCGACGGCGTGCGCCAGGGGCTCCTCGACGGGGCGAGCCTGGCGGACGTCTGGTCCGACGTCTGGCCGCTCGCCCTCATGGGCGCGGTTCTCATCCCTGCCGGGCTCTGGCTCTTCGGCCGGGCCGAGCGGTACGCGAAGCGCACCGGCAAGCTCAAGCGGGTCGGGTGACCACGATGATGACGACCGCAGTCGGGACGAGCCCGACGACCATCCCGGTCGGGACAAGCCGGACCTCCGTTCCGGGGCTCCTCCTTCGGCCGGTACGCTGGCCGGAGGAGGCGGCATGACGGAGACGGCCCTCGGCGTCGACGCCCAGAACGATGGGTCCATCGGCCTGGCCGGCCTCGGTTGGGATTCCGGCTGGCAGGCCACGTTCGGGCCGATGGCTCCCGGGCTCGTCCCGGCTCGGGTCGTGGCCGCGCACCGCGGCGCCTGGGAGGTGGCCCTCGGCGGGACGGCGAGCCCGCTGGAGGCCCGCACCACTGGCCGCCTCCGCCATGAAGCCGGCCCGGCCCAGCTGCCGGTGGTCGGCGACTGGGTCGCCGTGGACGCACGACCCGATGAAGGGTCGGCCACCCTGCACGCGGTCCTCCCGCGCCGGACACAACTCCGACGCAGGGCGCCCGCCGACCACGGGGCGCCGTTCCAGGTGCTGGCCGCGAACGTCGATCTCGTCTTCGTCGCCACCTCCCTCAACCGCGACCTGAACCCGCGCCGGATCGAGCGCTACCTCGCGATGGCGTGGGAGTCGGGTGCCAGCCCGGTGGTCGTGCTCACGAAGGTGGACCTCGCCCGCGACCCGGTGGAGATCGCGGTAGCCGAGGCCCAGCTCGAGGAGGTCGCGGCCGGCGTGCCCGTCGTGGCGACGAGCGCGCTCAGCGGCGAGGGGATCCAGGCCGTGCGGGCCTTCCTGGGTGCCGGGCGCACCGTCGCGCTGGTCGGGTCGTCCGGCGTCGGCAAGAGCACCCTCGCGAACACGCTGCTCGGCGAGGAGCGGCTCCACGTCCGGGCGGTCCGCGAGGACGACGCGCGGGGGCGTCACGCGACCGTGACCCGCCAGCTCGTGGCGCTGCCGGGCGGCGGGGGGCTGTTGCTGGATACACCCGGCCTTCGCGAGCTCGGGCTGTGGGACGACGGCGGCGGCCTCGACCTCGCCTTCGCGGACGTGGCGCTGGCGGCGGAGGCCTGTCGCTTCGGCGACTGCCGGCACGAGGGCGAGCCCGGCTGCGCCGTGCGGGCTGCGCTCCAGGACGGGTCCCTGGACGCGGATCGATTCGCGTCGTGGCGTAAGCTCGCGGCCGAGGAGCGGTACCGGGCCATCGAGAAGGACGCCGGCGCCCGCCGGGCGGAGCGAAGGCGCTGGGCGGCCATCGGGAAGGCGGGCGCGGCCCAGTCGAAGGCGAAGCGCGGGGAGTGGGGGCGATGAGCGGCTCGTTCGCCCCCGCGCTCCCCTCCATCCCGGGCCTCGTGGTCCGCCCCTGGCGGGTCGCCGCCGACTTCGGGGCGATGGCCGAGGCCCGGAACGCCGGCTTCCTCGCCGACGGAAACGACGAATCCACCACCGGCGAGATCCTGGCGAACGAGATCACCCACGACCCGCGACTCGACCCGGCCCGCGACGTGTCCGTCGTCGAGCTTGACGACGCCGTAGTCGGCTACGCCGTCCGCTGGCGATGGGCGGAAGAGGCGTCGGGCGACGTGATCCTCTCCCACCGCTGCTACCTCGCGCCGGCGATCCGGCGGCGGGGCGTCGGGCGCTCAATCAGCCGGGCGAACGAGACGTCGCTCGCGGCGGAGGCCATCGCGCCGGTCGGCGGCGGGAGCCGGTGGTACGAGACGTGGACCGACGACGGGGCGGCCGGCGCGCGGACGCTGCTCGCGGCGGAGGGGTATCTCCCCGCGCGCTGGTTCTTCCTCATGCTGCGGCGCGGCCTCGACGAGATCCCGGACGTCCCGCTGCCGGTCGGCCTCGAGGTCCGGCCGGTTTCCGACCGGGCCGGCGCGCTGCCGGTCATGTCCGCCGACGACGAGGCGTTCCGCGACCACTGGGGCTACACGCCGACGCTACCCGGGGACGTCGAGGGGTACCTCGACGACCCGCGCCAAGACCTGGCCCTGTGGCAGGGACGGCGACGAGGTCGCGGGCTCGGTGCTGCCGATCATCGACGCCGCCGAGAACGAGCGGTTCGGGCGGCGCCGGGGCTGGATCGACTCCGTCTCGGTCCGGCGGCCGTGGCGGCGGCGGGGGGTCGCCCGCGCGCTTCTCGTCCGCGGGCTCGCCACGCTCCGCGATCGCGGCCTCGACGAGGCCGTCCTCGGCGTCGACGCCGACAACCCGACGGGCGCCCTCGGCCTCTACGAGTCGGTCGGGTTCGCCCTGCACCGCCGCTCGGCGGTCTACCGCAAGCTGGCGACGGCGCCGCCGGGCCCGGGCGCGTAGGCCGTCCCGACGGCTCCGGTCACAGCGGGAGCCGGCGCTCCCGGGCGACCATCTCGAGCCAGGGCCGCTCCCGGGCGATTGTCGTGGCCGCGCCGTGGCCGGGAAGGACCTGGAGCCCGTCGGGGAGGGTCACCAGCCGGGTGAGCGATGCCACCATCGCGTCGGAGTCCCCGCCCGGGAGATCCACCCTCCCCCACCCGCCCGCGAAGAGCGTGTCGCCCGAGAAGAGGACCCCGGCCTCGTGGGAGACGAGGGAAACCGAGCCCTCCGTGTGGCCGGGCGTGTGGAGGACGTCGAGGCGAACCTCGCCGAACCGGATCACGCCGCCCTCGGCCAGCTCCGCGGCCGGTACGCACGGCGGGATCGGGAACGGGGCGAAGAGCGGCTGCGGGTCCAGAAGGCGATACCAGTCGGCCGGATGGGCGGCGATCTCGGCACCCCGGGTCGGGTCGGGGTGGTGGGCGCGGCCATCCGGGGCGACTACCGCCAGGCCGGGCTCGGCCGCGTGCGCCGCGAGCGAGGCATCACCCGGAGCGGCGGCGTCCGCGGCCCCGCGCGCCGCCTCGCGCGACCAGGCCTGGAGGGCCGCATTCTCGCCCGCGTGATCCCAGTGGCCGTGCGTGGAGACGATGAGGACCAGACGCCAGCCGCGCGACTGGAGCTCGCCCGTGATCCACGGCAGGCCCGGGATCGCCGCGTCGATGGCGATCGCCTCCCGCGTGCGCGTGTCTGCGACGAGGTGAACGTTCGTCTGCAGTGGCCCGATGGCACGCGTCACCAGCTCCATGCGCGGGAGTGTGGCACGGGTGGGGCGCGGAGGTCCTCGGCGGCAGATGGTCAGCGCGGGCAGATGGTCAGCGCGGCTCCCAGGTCACGAGGCCGGTCGCGGTTGGGACCGGGCCGCCCAGGCCGCAGCTGCCGTCCGGGATCGCGACCAGCCGGGCGTCGAGCTCGCGCTCGAGGGCCGCGTCCTTGACGCTGCCCGGCGCGAGGAAGAGCTGGCTCCGGAGCCAGCGGACGAGCTCGTCGCGGGTCGGGAAGCCCCGCGCGGGCCGCGGGACGCGGACCTCGCGGGGGCTGCGGCCACGTGCGCGCAGGAGGTCCAGGAATGCGTCGAGCGCCGGCAGCTCGGCCCGCTCCTCGCCGTGGACGGGCGGCCAGAAGACGTGCGCCGCGGCGGATGGCTGGCGGTCCGCGAGGATGGCGACGCAGAGGCGGCCCGCCGCAGCCTCCATCGCGCCAAGGAAGGCGTCGATCGCCTCCACGTCGTAGCCCAGGTTGGCTATCAGGGCGACGTCGGCGGCCGGCGGCGGGCCGCCCGTCGGATCAACCGGCCAGCGGCCTTCGACCGCCCGGACGTTGTTGATCCCGTGCTCGGTCGCCTGCTCGCGGAGCGCGGCGAGCATCCCCGGGGACGGGTCGAGCGCGATCACCTCGCGGACGCGCAGGGCGAGCGGGAGGGCATAGCGGCCCGCGCCGGCCCCGATGTCGAGCCAGTCCTCGTCCGGTCGCGCCAGCGGCAGCAGTCGTTCGAGGACCTCGTCGTCGGTGCGCCGCGGGTCGGCGATGAAGACCTGGGTGACCGGCGCGTAGAAGTCCGCGACCTCGGGCGTCTCGCGGAGGCGTGCGGTCTGCTCGTGGTGAGCCCGGACGCGGGCGGCCCACGCAGCCGTGGCGGCGGCGGCCCTGTCGCCGGCGGCCGAGGTGAGTTCGTCAGTAGACATGGGGGCTCCCTTCGAGGGCGGTCAGATCGGCCGGAGTGTCGATGTCGGGGTTGGCGCCGGCGACCGGGACGCGCACGACGCGGTCCCGGCGGGCGGCGAGGAGCTCGCCGAAGCCGCGGTCTCCCTCGAGATCGGCGACGAGGGCGGCCCCGGCCGGAAGGAGGAGGACAGGGTTCGGGGCGCCGTCGTCGGCGTAGGCCGGGGCGACGGCCAGGGCGTCCGGCGGCGCGTCCGCCGCGAGCACCGCCATGATCGCCTCGAGACGCACCCGCGGCTGGTCGCCCAGCAGGACGAGCACGCCATCGGGACGCGGGCCGGCGGTGGCCGCCGCCAGGCCGAGCCGCAGCGACGAGGCAAGTCCGCGTTCCGGCGCCCCGTTGACTGCGACGAGGACGCCAGCAAGGGCGGCTGGGTCGTCGGAGAGGACCGCCGAGCGCACGTTGACGGCGTCGCGTCCGAGGACGAGCACGAGGCGCCCGAGGCCGGCCGCACGCGCCGCGTCCATCACGTGGGCGACGAGCGGCCGGCCATCGAGAAGCGCCCGGGCCTTGCCCCCGCCGAAGCGGCTCCCCGTCCCGGCGGCGAGGATGAGACCGGTGACGCGCCCGGGGACGTTCAAGCGCGCGCCGGGCGGAGCGGCACGCCGGTCCCACCGTACCGCTCCGCCACG
>CAZVPS010000164.1:0-5153 GCA_964629105.1 uncultured Anaerolineaceae bacterium | reverse complement strand
CGCCCGGCGACGAGACGCGCCGTCCCGACGAGGCCGGCGAGGCGTGGCCGTCCGATCCCTCGGTCCCGGACGAGGCCGAGCCCGCGCTCCCGCCCGCGGTCGCCCTGCCGCCGGCCCTCGCGATCCCGTTTCTCGAGGCCGGCGAGATCGAGATCGTGGGCCGCCTGGTCCAGGCGTCGAACACGACGCTCCTCGTGGCCGTCCACGGCGACGTCCCCGGTCGCGGCGGGACGGTGGCGGCCGCTGTCTACAAGCCGGTCCGCGGCGAGCGGCCGCTCTGGGACTTCCCGAACGGGACGCTTGCCCACCGCGAGGTCGCCGCGTTCGTCGTCTCGCAGGCGAGCGGCTGGGACGTCGTGCCGCCGACCGTCTTCCGCGAGAGCGCGCCGGTCGGGCCGGGGATGCTCCAGCTCTGGGTCGACGTCCGTGTCGACACGGACGTCGTCGAGCTGATCCGGGCCGCCGACCCGCGGCTGCGCCGGATCGCCCTCTTCGATGCCGTCGTCAACAACGCCGACCGCAAGGCCGGCCACCTCCTGGTCCGCGAGGACGGGATCATCCAGGGCGTCGACCACGGCGTCACCTTCGCGCCCGAGCCGAAGCTGCGGACAGTTCTCTGGGGCTGGCGGGGCACGAAGCTGGCGGACCGCGAGCTGACGGCGTTGGCGCTCCTGCGGCGGGCGCTGCCCCGCCTGGAGAGGCAGCTGGAGCCACACCTCGCGGCCGAGGAGATCGCCGCGACATGGGAGCGGATCGACGAAGTGCTGAGCGCCGGGCGCTTCCCCCAGCCCCACCCGGACTGGCCGGCGATCCCCTGGCCCTGGTATTGAGCCAGGTTTGCGAATGCCCCCTGAGGCGATGAGATTGGCCGCCATGCCCATCGCCGAGGGCACCGCTGCTCCGACGGCCACCGCCCCGCCCGCCACCACCGGCGCGTCCGCGCCGATTCGCACGTGAAGTAAACACCCCCGGGAGCGGGTAGCGGGCTCGATCTCAGGTCCGGCCCCGCGGCTACCGCCGGACCGACGCGCGCCTCCCGCCGCGAGCACGGAGTCCTGGGATCCGTCGGCCCCGGAGCCGGCCGGGAGGGGCTGTCGGCCGGTGCCGAGCACGCTGAAGGTGCGCCGTCGGGCGGGGGTGTTGAGTTCACGTGCAATCCCGCAGGTGGGCGGGAGGATGGGAGCCCGGGACCCAGGACCACGAGGTGCGCCCTGGGGCGACGGCGGCCTCGCGATCAGGCAGCCGGGCCCACCACGCGCAACCCCTCGCGCTCGGCCGCGAGCGCCAGCCTCTCGTCCAGCGAGACGACCGTCAGCGACCCGGGGTGGCCCTCCGCGGCAACGAGCGCGGCTGCCAGCTGCAGGGCATCGGATGCCCGCAGGGCGTGGACGCGGAGCAGCCGGACGGCCAGCTCTCGCAGCTGGTCGGTCGGCTGGACCTCCGCCCAGGCGAGCTCCAGCGCCTCGAGACGTTCGATTGCATCGGCCATCGCTGTCGTGGCAAGGCGGCCCTCGCGCTCCGCGCGGGCGAGCGCCGACACGCACTCGATCCCGGTCCCCCACCTGGCAATCACCTCGGGGTCACGGATGTACTCGGCGACCATCAACGGGCTGGTTGGCTCGTCCAGCAGGAGGGGCACGAGCGCCGAGCTGTCCCAGAACCTCATCGCCCGTCGCGCCGCTCGTCGAGCAGGACCTGGACGACGCTGACCCCTCCCGCTGCGCGCGGCGCGGGCGAGCGGATCAGCTCGACCGGCGGCGCCGCCCGGCCGACGCGCACGAGGCCCGCGCGCTCGAGACGCTCCAGGCGTCCGCGCGGATCCGGCCCGGTCCCGGCCGGCTCCAGGCGCGCGACGACGACGCCGCGATCGGTGACGAGGATGCTCTCGCCCGCCCGCACCCGATCCACCAAGGCGCTCAGGCCGTTCTTCACCTGGCTGATCGACGCGGTCTTCATCTGGCTATTGTAGCCACGACCACATGGCCATACCAGCCCTGATGGCTCGGCGGTGGCGACGAGGCTTGACCTGGGGATCGCCCCGCCCATCTACGGGCGCGGCCGACGCAGATCAGGCGACCAGCTCGAAGCCCGCCGTGGCGAAGTCGGCGTCGAGTGCCCAGGCGCGCACGATCTCGTGCCGGCGCATGAACACGAAACTCGTCTGGTCGACGAACGAGATGGACGAACGCACTGCGGCGCGAAACGCGCGCATGGCTGCCTCTCGGAGCTGGCCATCGACGTCAACGATGTCGAGGGCCGGCAGGAACTCATCGATCACCCGCAGAGCCGCCTCTGCTCCCAGGCGTCGCCGGACGAGCGAGATCGTTTCCGCCACCACGTAGCCATGGGTGACGAGATTGTCGTCTCCGACCGCGTCGCGACCCCGGACGGCACGGTCGTGCCCGTGGTCGTCGGCGTCGAGAAGCGCGTAGAGCGCACTCGTGTCGACGAACACCGTCACCAGCGCTTCTCCTCGACGAGCGCATCGTCGTGTGTCGCGGCGGTATCGCGGCGCCCCGAGCGGAAGGCCCCAGCCATGGCGAAGGCTTTCCGGCGGCGCTCGCGGCGGACGTCATCGTCATCGGGCACGACGACCTCGACGGCCTCGCGGATGAGCGTGGCCATGGAAACGCCGCGCTGCCTGGCCTTACGGAGAAGGCGGGCGTGCTGCTCCTCGGTCAGCGAGATCTGGGTCCGAATCATGACTGAATGATACCAGCCAGGGTCAATGGTGATGTAGGCATTGTGATGATCCGCACGAAGCTCGTTTCGCCTATCCCTCGCGAGGCGGGACCGTCCCGACGTGGATCGTCACGATGCCGCCGGACATGCCGACCCAGTGCACGCCGACGAGGCCGGCCTCGCGCATGACCTCGGCGATCCGCTCCGGCGCCGGGTAGTTCTGGACGCTGCGGACCAGGTACGCGTAGGCGCCGCCCTGCCGGGCGACCTTCCCGATGAGCGGCACGATCCGGTCGAACCACCAGCGCATGATCCGGGCCAGCCGGCTCCGGGGCCGGGCGATCTCCAGGCAGACGACCTTCCCGCCGGGCCGCACGACGCGGGCCATCTCGGCGAAGCCCCGCGTGTAGTCGGGCAGGTTGCGCATCCCGAAGGCGATCGTGGCTGCGTCGAAGCCGTCGTCCTCTGCCGGGAGGGCCATCGCGTCGCCGACGACGTAGCTCAGGCCCGGCCGGCCGGCGAACCGCTGCCGGGCGATCTCGACCATCCCCGGGCTGATGTCCACGCCGAGCACCTCGCCGCCCGGCCGGGCCGCGCGGTGGAGGTCGGCGGCCACCTTGCCGGTGCCGGAGGCGATGTCGATCGCGCGGCCGCCCGGCTTGAGGCCCGCGAAGGCCACCGCCCGCCTCCGCCAGCGCGGCTCCTGGAAGGCGCTGATGACCAGGTTCATCGGGTCGTAGACGCCGCTGATCTGGTCGAACATCGCGCTCACCTCGGTCGAGGCGGCGGCGTTGCCGCGCTCGGTGGCGAGACCGGAGGGGGCGTCGGGGGACGAGGGGGACGAGGGGGACGAGGGGCGCTGGTCGCGCGGGTCGCGCGGGACGCGCGGGTTCGTCATGTGGGGGTTTCCTGGGGCCAGGGTGCGCCGTCGGGGCGGGCGGGGGCATCGGGACGGGCGAGGGCATCGGGGCGGCCGAGGGCAGCGCGGACGGCGGCCGCGATGGCGACCGATTCGGTGATGGGCGCGGTGTGGCGGAGGCCGGGCAGGTCCACCCGGCGCGCGCCGGGGATCCGGGCGGCGAGGGCGTTCGCGATGGGGGCGTAGAAGGGCTCCGAGGCGCCGCCGGTGAGGATCGTGACTGGGCAGGCGATCGACCCGAGGCCGTCGGGGTCGAGACCGGTCATGCCGGCGTCCGCAACCGCGCCCCCTCCCTCGGCGGCAAGGAAGGCACGCGTCCGCCCGGGCATGGCGTCCCACGACCCGGGGCCGGCCACGCGCTCGAGGAAGGCGCGCGCGGCGCCCGTGCGACCGTCCCTCGCCAGCGCGTCCGCGGTCTCGCGCGCGGCCACGTCGAAGAACGGCCGCACCGCCGCGTCGGCGAGCGGCCCGTAGGGCGGCTCGTACGCGACCACCGCCGCGACCCGGTCCGGGAGCCGCGCGGCGGCCTCCAGGGCAACAACGCCGCCGAAGCTGTGGCCCACCAGGACGGCCCGGCCGGCGCCGTCGTCGTCGAGAAGCGCGGCGAGGTCGGCGAGGTGCTCGTCCATCTCCACTACGCGCGGCGGGTCGAGGCGGCGCTCGCCGGACCCCCGCCGGTCGGGGGCGATGAGGCGCAGGTCGCCGGGCGCGGCGAGGGCGCGGGCGAGCGGCGCGAGCTGGCGGCCGGTGGAGAGCGTGGCGTGGAGGAGGACGACGAGCGGGGTGAGCCGGTCGCGGAGGTCCCGCCGTCGGAGCTTGCCGGACGCCGTGCGCGGGAGCTCGGCGAGGCGGACGAACGCCGTGGGCACCTTCGCCGGGGTCAGCCGCTCGCGGCACCAGGCGCGGAGCGCGTCGTCGCCGGGGTCCGCGGCGCCGGCGCGCAGGACGATTCCGGCCACGGGCACGGCGCCCCAGCTCGGATCGGGGCGGCCGGCCACGCCGGCGTCGGCGATGGCCGGATGGGAGACCAGGACCGCCTCGACCTCGGCGGGATAGACGTTCTCGCCGCCCGAGACGACGAGGTCGTCGCGTCGGTCCGCGACGAAGAGGCGCGCAGCGGCGTCGAGGCGGCCGAGATCGCCCGTCCGCAGCCAGCCGTCGGCGGTGAAGGCGGCGGTGGTGGCGGCCTCCCGGCCAAAGTACCCGGAGAAGGCGGCCGGCGTGCGCACCTGGATCTCCCCCACCCCGTCGGTGCCCGGCCCGGCAATCCGGAGCATCGCCCCCGGCAGCGGCCGCCCGGCGGAGTCCGGGGTTGCGGCGGCCTCGTATGCGGGCAGCGCCGTCACGCCGGAGCCCGCCTCCGTCAGGCCGTAGGTCGGGATCACCGGCCAGCCGGCCGCCGTCGCCCTGCGCACGAGGTCGGGCGGGATCGGCGCTCCGCCGAGGAGGATCGCACGCAGGGCGGGGGGCGCGGCAACGTCGGCCCCTGCCTTCCGGGACTGCGGACGGGGCCACGGAGACACCATGTTCGACCGCTTCACCGACCGCGCCA
>CAZVPS010000163.1:0-5209 GCA_964629105.1 uncultured Anaerolineaceae bacterium | reverse complement strand
TCGTGCGCTGTCATGTCACCACGCTACCACGGACATAGTTGCACGCGCAACTATCAGGCCGAAGTCCCGCCCATCCGCTCGCGCAACCACGCGATCATCTCGCCCACGATCCACTCCCCGTCGAACGGATCGTGGTGGGGCTCGTGGCGGACGCCGGGGTAGACGCGGCGCTCCGTGGTGGGGAAGCGCTCCAGGAATGCCGTGGACGCCGTCGGCACCAGGCGGTCGTCGCCCCCGTGGACGACGAGGGTGGGCAGCGCGAAGCCGCCCTCGGCCGCCAACCTGGCGTTGACGCGGTCCATCGCCCGGAACAGGTGGTGGCCCAGGCGCACGGTCGTGTGGCCCACCGCGAGCGGGTCCGGGTCGGCGACGACCCGCGGCAGGGGTTCACGCGCGATCCTCGCGGCATCCCACGGGTTGGCGATCGCGAACGTGGGCCACACCCGCGAGAGGACCGCGGCGACCGCCCGCAGGGCGGCATTGCCGCCACCGAGCGCCGGCGCTGAGAGGACGGCGACGTCCGGCCGGGGCCGGCCCGAGAGCAGGTAGTCGGCCGCGACGAGCCCGCCGAGGGAGTGCGCGTAGATCGCCGCCGGGAGGCCGTCGATCCGGCCGGCGTCGAGCCGGTCCTCCACGTCGTCGAGGAGGTCGTCCCACTCGGCGACATAGGCGCGCCGGCCGCCGGACGCGCCGAAGCCGCGATGGTCGTAGGAGGTGGCGACCAGGCCAGCGGCGGCGAATCGGCCGCCGGTCGCGTCGTGGCGCCCGGAGTGCTCCCCGAGCCCATGGACGACGAGAATCGTGCCCCACGGGTCGCCGGCCGTCGGCCACCAGCGCGTCAGGAGCGGCGTCCCGTCCCGCGCGGCGACAGTCTCGACGCTCGACGGGGCGGGTGAGGGGGCGGGAGTCGTCACGCGGCACGTTCTCGCATTGCCGCGCACTCTACGCGACCGGCGCGATCCGCGGCGGGCGCCGTCCCGGGCGCCGTGGCGTGCGCGGTTCCGGTCACGCTTCCTCGACCACTACGTCCGGCACGGCGCCCGGCGTCGTCTGGGCCAGGACCACCCCGCCGATGACGAGCGCCCCGCCCACGAGCTGGAGCGGCCCCAGGCGCTCGTCGAAGAGGAGCATCGCCAGGGTGATCGTCCAGACCGGCTCCACGGTGGAGACGAGCGCCGTCTGGGCGGCCCCGATCCGCGCCGTCGCGGCGTAGAAGGCGGTGATGGCGAGGGCCGTCGAGAAGGTCGCGATCCCCAGCAGGCCGAACCAGGCACCGGCCGGGACCTGGCCGGGCAGGACCGGCGCGCCGGCGGCCACCGCGAGGACGGCCACCACGGCGAAGGTGCCCGTGATCATGAGCGACGAGGCGACGGCCGGACGCGTCTCGGCCCCGGCGCCGCCCGTCCGCGAGGCGGCCGTCTCGCCCCGCCGCTCGCCCGCCAGGCGGGCGGCCATGATGATGTAGACGGAGTAGATGATCGGCGAGGCGACGATCAGGGCCAGCCCGAGCGGGTCCGCCCGGGTCTCGATGCCGCCGATCGTGAGGGCGACGCCGAAGGTCACCAGGGCCAGCGCGGCCCACGGCCGTCGGCCATGCAGCCCGTGGCCCCAGCGGATCGAGAGCACGGCCACGAGGGCCGGGTAGATGTAGACGACGAGCGCGGCCAGCGACGCCGAGACGTACTGCAGGGCGGCGTAGTAGGTGCTGGCGTTCATGACGAAGAAGGCGCCGAGGCCCAGGAGCGCAAGGGTCCGGCGCAGCGACAGCGCCCGAAGCGCCGCGCGGTTCTCGCGGAAGATGAGCGTCCACGCCCAGACCAGGGCCCCGCCGATCAGGAATCGCCAGAAGAGCAGGGCGAGCCAGTCGATCCCTGCTCCGTACACGCTCTTGGCGAAGAGGGCGCCCGACCCGTAGCCGCAGGCGGAGGCGACCGCGAGGGCGACGCCCAGCAAGCGGCGACGGTCCATCACGGCGAGCCTATCAAGGCCGGCGGTCGGACGTGGGCCTGCCCCGCGGATGGGCGGGCCGAGGCGATCGGTCAGGCGTCCTCGGGCGCCTCACCGATGATGCCGTGAACTCGCGCCAGCAGGATCCGCGGGCCGACCGGCTTCGCCAGGAAATCGTTACCCCCGGCCTCCCGGGCCCGCCTCGCGTCGTCGGGCATCGCGTCCGCGCTGAGGACGAGGATCGGGAGGTCGGCGTGGACGCCGTCTGACCGGAGCCGCCGGACCAGCTCCAGTCCACTGCCATCGCCGAGGCGGATGTCGAGCAGGATGAGCGCCGGGGTCGCAACGTCGAGAATGGCGGTGGCCTCGCCGAGCCCGCGCGCCTGCCAGACGTCGTAGCCGGCCATGTGCAGGACGTCGGTCGCCAGGCCCATCGCGGTCACGTCATCCTCGACGACGAGGATGGACCGCCCCCCGCCGACCTTGAGGACCGGGCGGGCGTCCGCGACCCTCGCGGGCCTGCCCGGAGGAGCCTTGGGACCGCGCGGGAGCGTCAGCGTGAAGGCGCTGCCCACGCCCGGCTCGCTCGTCACGGAGAGCTCGCCTCCGTGAAGCTCGGCCAGGCTCCGCGAGATCGCCAGGCCCAGGCCGGCGCCGGTGGTGCTGGTCCGCGAGACCTGCTCGAAGGGCAGGAAGGCCCGCTCCAGGTCCTCGGCGGCAATGCCGATCCCGGTGTCGTGGACGGTGATGCGCGTGGCCGCGCGCGTGGAGGCGACCTCGACCCAGGCGCGGCCGCCTCGCTCCGTGTACTTGAGTGCGTTCGAGACCAGGTTCATCAGGATCTGGCGGAGTCGCACGGGATCCGCGAACACGGCGGGACCGAGCCCGTCGGGGAAATCCAGGGCAATCCCATTCGTCTCGGCCGAAAGAGCCAGGTTCGAGGCAATCTCGGCGAGAACCATTCCGAGCATCACCTGGGTCGGCCGTATGTCCAGGTGGCCGGCCTCGATCCGCGACAGGTCCACCAGGTCGTCGAGCAGGTCGACCATGTGGCGGCCGCTCGATTCGATCGTCACGCCGAGCGCCTGGACCTCGTCGCCGGTCAGGGGACCGGCGGGTGGGTCAACGCGACGTGACCGAGGCACCTCCGGCGCCAATCGGGCATCTCGATGATCGCGGGTCTCGCGGGACACCATCGATGTGGCGGACATCGACGTTGCAGTCGCGCAAAGCGTGGCTCGCGGAGCGCAGCCGGCCTGCACGGCGGGCGCCGTGCGTTCAGATCGCTGGTCGAACCTCAACGAAGCCCGCCGCGCTGAAGTCGCCGTCGAATGCCAGCGCCTCACGGAGGCGCTCTCGCCGCATGACGGCGAAGCTCGTGGCATCGACGAACGAAAAGACCCGCTCATCGTGTCGTCGAAGCCATGCCCGCGCGTCGCGCTCGGTTGCATCCTCGACATGCACGACCGTGAGCCAGTCGGCCGACTCGACCGCATCGAGGAAGGCGACTGCCGACGGGTGCCCGTCGCGACGGCGCAGGAACGTCCACGTCTCGCCGACGACGTGATTCGTCGTCAGGATCGGCTGACCGGGTGTCCACAGCCGGACGGCGATGCCATGGTTGGCATCACGCCGGAGTCGAAGTGCCACCCAGTAGGAGGTGTCGACGAACCTCACGAGCCGTAGACGACCTCATCGACGGGTGCCGGGTCCGCGTCGCTGCCGCCGATCCAGTCGCGGAACGAATCCACCGGCGGTTCTGGCTCGCCGACCCACCGGCGGACGGCCTCGCGGATGAGGGCGGCCTTGGACGTCTGCGCACGCCGTGCTCGAATGGCCAGCGAGTCGTCCAGCTCCTCGTCGATGTAGATCTGCAGACGCTTCATGAGCGGAGTATACATCGGGTAGCGCTATATACGCCATCGTCCTCCGCGCGGAGTGCTGCGCTCACCGTGATCACGAGGGCGGCGACCCCGTCAGCGTCTACGCCCTTTCGGGCGAGCGTCCCACCACGGCGTCGGGCGTACGATGGCGGCCGTGCCTGCGCGCCAGGAGGAGCCGACGATGACCGAAGCGCTGCAACGCCCAGGGACCGCCAACCAGGCCGTCCCCGCCAACCAGGCCGGTGGCGCCAACCAGGCCGACGCCCACGTCGACGCCGACCCGTCCGTCCAGGCCCAGGACTTCCTGCCTCTCCAGGGCATCGACCACGTCGAGTTTTGGGTCGGCAACGCGCGCCAGGCTTCGAGCTACTACCGCGCCCTGTGGGCTTCACGCCGGTTGCCTACGCGGGCCTCGAGACGGGGGTCCGCGATCGCGCCTCGTACGTCATGGTCCAGAACGACATCCGCCTTGTCTTCACCGCGCCGCTGTCGCCGGAGGGCGAGATCGCCGAGCACGTCCACCGTCACGGCGACGGGGTCCACGACATCGCCTTCGCGGTCGACGACGCCGCCTCGGCCTGGCGCGAGACGACGACGCGCGGCGCCCGCTCCGCCGGGGAGCCCGCGGAGCTGGACGGCGGCGAGGACGGCGTGCTCCGCACCAGCGCCGTGCACGCCTACGGCGAGGTCGTCCACTCCTTCGTCGAGCGGCGCGACTACCACGGCGCGTTTGGGCCGGGCTACCGGGCCATCCGGAAGCCTGCCCGCGCGGCAGGCGGCCTCAGCCTCCTCGAGGTCGACCACTGCGTCGGCAACGTCGAGCTGGGTGACATGAACCGCTTCGTCGACTACTACCGCGACGTCTTCGGCTTCAGCCAGCTCGTCCACTACGGCGACAAAGTCATCCACACCGAGTATTCGGCGCTCATGTCGAAGGTCATGACCAACGGCAGCGGGCGCATCAAGTTCCCCATCAACGAGCCGGCCATGGGCAAGCGCACGAGCCAGATCCAGGAGTACCTCGACTACTACCTCGACGCGGGCACGCAGCACATCGCCCTGCGCACCGACGACATCGTGGGCACCGTGCGCCGGCTGCGCGAGAACGGGGTCCAGTTCCTCGGCCTGCCGCACGAGTACCACGCGACGCTTGGTGAGCGCGTGGGCGACGTCGGAGTGCCGATCGCGACGCTCGAGGAGCTGGGCATCGAGGCCGACCGCGACGAGGAAGGCTATCTTCTCCAGATCTTCACGCGCCCGGTCCAGGACCGCCCCACGTTCTTCTTCGAGATCATCGAGCGGCACGGCTCGCGCGGCTTCGGGGTGGGCAACTTCAAGGCGCTCTTCGAGGCCATCGAGCGCGAGCAGGCGAAGCGCGG
>CAZVPS010000162.1:0-5225 GCA_964629105.1 uncultured Anaerolineaceae bacterium | reverse complement strand
GACGTCGACGTCGCCGTCCGGGCGGACGAGCCGGGCCGTCTTCGCCTGGAGCCCGACGAGCCGACGGATCGCTCCGGTCGTGCGTCCCTTCGCCCGCGCCTCCAGCCACTTCCCGAGGAGGATGAGCCCGATGATGATCGTGGACGAGTCGAAGTAGGTCTCCGCGGGAAGGCCGGCCCGCATGATCGCCTCGGGGTACATCGTCACGAAGACGGAGTAGCCCCAGGCGGCGCTCGTGCCGACGGCGACGAGCGTGCTCATGTTCGTCCCGCCGTGGCGGGCGCTCTTCCAGGCCGCCTCGTAGTAGCGACGACCGGCCCAGAACTGGACGAACGTGGCCGGCCACAGGACCAGCCGGTTGACGTCGGCCATCGCGAGCGGGAACGGGCCGAACATGAGGAGCATGATCCCGACAGCCACGGCGATGCTGACCGCGGACTGGATGCCGAGCGCGCGCTGCTCGCCGGCGCGGATCCGCTCGGTCTCGTCGAGCTCCGTGTCGATCGCAGCCGGGGCGTCATCCGCGCGACCCGTGGCCCGCGCCTCGGCGGCTTCGAGGGCCCCCGGGCGGACCTCGTAGCCCGCCTTCTCGATCGCCCCCACGAGCTCCGAGCGCCCGACAGCCTCGGGCAGGTAGCGGATCGTGGCCACCTCGGTCGCGAGGTTGACGTTCGCCTCCACGACGCCGTCGGTCTTGCGCAGGAACCGCTCGATCCGGTTGCTGCACGAGGCGCAGGTCATCCCGACGACCGGGAAGGAGACCTCGACCGGGGCCTTGTCGGCGCTGGCAGGGACGCTGGGGACGCTGGGGACGCTGGCGCTCATACTCCCCCGGAGTATATCACCGGGTTCGGCGCGCGCGAGTACGTTGCGCTGGTACGTCCGCCCGGTCTTGCGCATCCAACACGCTTCGCGTTAGTATCAGGAGAGATAACATGATTCTTGTTATGAGCCAACGACCGAGGAATCCTTATCGCCCGGGCGTCGGTCAGCGGCCGGCGGTCCTCGCCGGTCGCGACGCCGAGTTGCGGCGTTTCGATGCGACCCTCCGCGGAGCACCGGAGATCCCAGCGAATATCCGCGTGGAGGGACTTCGCGGGGTCGGCAAGAGCGTCCTGCTGGCGGAGTTCCAGGAGATGGCGCGGCAGAGCGACTGGGCCACCAGCCTCCTGGAGTTCGAACCGCGCCACAACACGGACACGGCGATCCTGGCGGTTGTTGGCAGCCTTGCCGACACGGCCGTTCGCGACATGTCCGTGGCGGCCCGGGCACGACACGCGCTCGGCCGCGTCGCTGGCGCCTTGCGCGCCGTCGGGTTCGAGATCGGTGAGGTCACCGCCCGCTTCGACCCGACCCTCGCCCTTCCCGGCCAAGTCGAGCTGGCAGTGCGACTCCTGGCTGCGGTGAACGCGGCGCTCGGGGCGGGAAAGCACGGGTACATCCTTCTGCTCGACGAAGCCCAGGTGCTCCATGACGAGACAGAACGCGACGGCGAGCATCCGCTGAGCCTGCTCATCGCGGCCGTCGCCGCGATCCAGAAGACGGGAGCCCCGATCGGTCTCGTCCTCTGCGGCCTGCCCTCGCTCGCCACAAACCTGCTGCGAGCCCGGACGTACACCGAGCGGATGTTCCGCGGCGAGCGAGTCGAGTCGCTCGACCGCGCTGGCGCCGAGTACGCCTTCGTCGGCCCGCTCGCCGGCATGGGCATCGCCGCGACGCCGGCGTTGGTCGACCAGGTCCTGAACACCGTCGAGGGCTACCCATACTTCATCCAGCTCTGGGGAGCCGAGCTGTGGGAGGCCGCCCGTGACGCGGGCACGGCGGAGTTCACCGTCGAGCTCCTGACGGCGATCGAACCGGAGATCTATCGCCGGCTGGACATCGATTTCTACGACCCGCGTGTCGAAGTCCTGCGCCCAGCCGAGCAAGACCTGCTTCTGTCCGCGGCGACCTGCCCATACCCGCCACTGGTCGTGGCGGATCTCCAGGGGGCCACCGACAAGTCCGCGGCAAACGTGAATGTCCTGCTCGGCCGAATGGCCAACGCGGGCGTCATCTATCGCCTGCGCAAGGGCCAATATGGCTACACAGCGCCCGGGTTCGCCGACTACTTGAGGCGGCGCACCGAACGAATCCGCCGAACCTGAGTCCCGGCGCCACGTTGCGCCCACCGCTCACTGGCGACCCGTGCTGGTTACGCTGACGTCCGCGACTCCTCCCCTACTCCTTCTCCCAGCCGAATTCGCGGAAGCGGAGGGTCTTGGCGTTCTCGGAGATGGTGCGGACGGTGTCGTCGGCGAAGCCGTCGCTGCCCTTGTGCTCGGCCTCGACGGTCACCGAGACGCGGAGGCTGACGTCGGTCTGCTGGGCGAGCCGGCCGACGACCTCGTCGACGATCTTCGTGAGCTCCGGGATCGGCCGCCGCGGGTCGGTCAGGGCGACTTCGCCGTGGAAGCGACGGATCCGAGCGACGGGTGGCGGGGCGGGATCGGGGCCGGCGCCGGGTCCGGGGAAGAGCCCGGCGCCAGCGACACCGACGACAGGCTTCGGCGCCGTCCCCGGCAACGGATCCGGCAGCACCGACCCATCCACGATGAGGCTCGTGGACGTGACCGGCGTCTCCGCGAGTCGCCCGGCCACGATCCCCCAGTACTCGCCGCCGGCTTGGCGCGCGGCCGCGCAGGCGAACGTCTCCGTCCGCCGGAGCAGGCTCGACGTGCCATCGCGGACGGAGCCTTCCAGCACCGAGATGTCGCGCAGGTGCGTCCCCTGGGCTGTCACAGAAGCGCACGCATAGGTAGAGACCGGACACTCCTCCGGCCCCAACCGAAGGTGAGCCTCGTGATGAACAGCAACTGCTTTCACAACGTGCCCCGGAAGATCTGCGGCCACTGCGGCAGGGCCGCGCGGATCGGGCGTGTCCACCGGCGCGATCGGACCCGGGGAACGGCCCGGTGGTAACCCGCCTGGAGATGATCGAGTCGAAGTGCTTCTTCGCCATGAGATCGGCCGGCCGGCTGCGTCGGTATGCGGAGAAGCCGGGGGCGCCTCGCGAGATCGTCGGACACGAGCGACGCCTTCTCGAGCGCCTCCTCAGTGAGATCGAGTTCATTCGATCTCTCGACGATGACCACGTGCTCTTCGCGCCGGGCTGGCGGGTTGAAGCTGACGAGCAATCGGGCGTCTCAGGCCAGACCCAGGAGGCGGGGACGGGTCTCGCGTCGTCAGTCGTCGCGTGGCTGAACCCGGCGAGGAGGCCCCATTGATCGCGAAACCTGAACAGCCGAGTCCCGACCCGGCCGAATCGCCACCGCTACACTCCGGTGATGGTGCGTCGAGCCGCGCGTCCGCCCGCCGTCCCGTCAACCCTCGATCAGCGCGAGCCAGCCGTCGTGGCCGTCCTCGCGACGCCGGTCGGGCCGCTCCATGCCGCGGCGACCGGCGACGGGATCGTCGGCCTGGAGCTGCGGACCACCGACGAGGCGTTCGCGGTCTCGGTCGGCGCCCGGACGCGGCGACCGGTCTTCCCCATCGCGGATCCCATGGCGCCGCCGGCCGCGCCGGCCGCCCGCGCCCACCTGGCCGAGCTGGAGCGCGAGGTCGCCGAGCACCTCGCCGGCACACGCGACGCCTTCGGCCTGCCCGTCGTCCTGGAAGGCGTGAGCGACTGGGACCGCCGCGTCCTCGACGGCGTCCGGACGATCCCCCGGGGTGCCACCGCGTCATACGGGGAGGTTGCCCGGCGGATCGGGTCGCCTGGGGCGGCGCGCGCGGTCGGCGGCGCCGTCGGCCGCAACCCGATCGGGCTGCTGATCCCCTGTCATCGCGTGGTCGCCGGCGACGGGACGCTCGGCGGCTACGGCGGCAGCTGGTTCGGCAGCCGCGAGGAGCTCCTCGGCCTCAAGGAGCGCCTCCTGGAGCTGGAGGGCGTCGTCCCGCCGCCGCGGACCGGGGCCCGCCGGTGAGATCGCGTCGATGAAGGTTCTGCGCGCCTACCGCCAGCTCCTCCGCAACGGGCCGCTGACGCGGCTCCTCGTCGGCGAGTTCGTCTCGTCGATCGGCGACTGGCTCTACCTCGTGGCGATCCTCATCCTCGTCTACCAGGTGACCGAGGACCCGTTCATCCTCGGGATCGTCGGTGCCGCGCGCGTCCTCCCCTACGTCTTCCTCTCGATCCCCGCCGGGATCGTGGCCGACCGCTTTGACCGCCGCCTCGTCCTCCTCTCGACCGACATCGCCCGCGGGATCCTCATGCTCGTGATCGCCGGGATCGTCTTCCTCGACGGGCCGGTCTGGCTGATCATCGTCCTCGCGATCGGCGGCACCTGCTTCGCGACGTTCTTCGGGCCCGCGATCGGAGCCTACCTCCCAAGCCTGGTCGAGGACGAGGAGCAGCTGGGCCCGGCGAACAGCGCGTGGTCGACGATGGACAACCTGGCCTTCATCGTCGGCCCCGCGGTGGCCGGCCTCCTCATCGCGGCCGGCGGTCTCCTCGCCGCCTTCCTCCTGAACGCGGCGAGCTTCGCCGTTATCGCCGTCGTCCTCTGGCGGCTGCCGCCGAGCGTCCCGAGCGCGGAGGCGTCCGCCGTCGAGAAGGGGACCGCCGTCGCCGAGGCGGCCGCGGTCGGGAAGTCGCCCGGCGCCACGCCCGCTCCCGGCCGCAGCATGGAGCGGCGGGTCCTTGTGCCGATCGCAGGGCTGGCGCTCATCGATATCGTGGGGGCGGCGGCGGGCGGTGGGCTCTCGGTGCTCACCGTCGTGATCGCCACGACCGGCCTCGGCGGCGGCGAGGCGGCGACCGGCTTCCTCAACGCCGGCATCGGGCTCGGCGGCTTCATCGGGGCGCTGGTCGCTGGCGCGTTCGTGCTGCGGCCGAGCCTCGTCCCGGTCCTGGCCGGCGGGTCGATCGTGCTTGCCGCCGGCCTCGCCGCGCTCGGGTACGCGCCGACGCTCGGAATGGCGATCGCGGCGATTGCGGTCGCCTCCGCCGGCGGGCTCCTCGTCGAGGTGACGAGCACGACGATCTTCCAGCGGGTGGTGCCGGACGCCGTCCGCGGCCGCGTCCTCGGCGTCCTGGGCACAGTCTCCACGATCGCCTTCGCCGGCGGCTCGTTCCTCCTCCCGGTCCTGGGCGGGATCTTGGGGACCGGCCCGGTGCTGGCCGGCGCGGGCATCGCCGTGGCCGCGGCCGGCCTGCTCGGCGCGCTCACGGCCGCGCCGGCGGC
>CAZVPS010000161.1:0-5301 GCA_964629105.1 uncultured Anaerolineaceae bacterium | reverse complement strand
GGGATCGCCGCCCGTCCCCGCCCGGTCCGCTCGGCGGCTTGCGTGATCCCGGCGCACGCGGCGCGCGGGCGCTGGACGGCCGAGAGCACCCTCGGCTGGGGCGTCCGGCTCGGGCTCCACCTCGTGAAGGGGATCGGCGAGGAGCACGCGGCGCACCTGGATGCCGAGCGGGCGCGCGGGGCGTACGCATCCCTCGCCGACGTCGTGGACCGGACGGGACTCCCGGAGGAGGTCGTCGAGCGGCTGATCCGGGCCGGGGCGCTCGATTCGCTGGGTCGCCCGCGGCGCGAGCTCCTCTGGCAGCTCCGCGAGACCGCCCGGCCGGCGAAGGGCGCGCCGAGGGGCGGGGGCCGGGTTGCCGGGCGGCCGCTGGACCTGCGCCTGCCGGCGACGCCCGCTCCCGAGCTGCCGCCGCTGTCGGAGCTGGAGCGGCTGGGCGACGCCTACGCGATCCTCTCGCTCGACGCGCGGCGCCAGGTCGTGACCCTCTTCCGGCCGGCCCTCGACGGCCTGGGGGCGGTGACGAACGCGGCCCTCGCGGAGCGACGACCGGGACCCGTCCGGATCGGCGGCCTCGTCGTCACCCGGCAGCACCCGATGACGGCGAAGGGGACGGTCTTCCTCGCCCTCGAGGACGAGACCGGGATGGTGAACGTCACGCTCTGGCCGGATGCCTGGGCCCGCCTGCGCGGAGTGGTGCGGCGGAACGCGCTCCTCGTCGTCGACGGGATCCTGCAGCGCGAGTCGAATGTCGTGAACGTCGTCGCCCGGGATGTCCGCCCGCTCGTGGACGAAGCCCGCCGGGTCGGGGGCCCGGGGAAGCCGGACGGCGTCCGCCAGCTCGGTCAGGCAGGGATGCGGCGATCCGGGTGACCGCCGCGCGGGAACGCGGGCGGGCCGGACACGGGGTTGCGCGGATTGGCCCGCGCTGTCGTCAGCGCCGGCGGGCGGCCTGCCGCTGGGGGGCCGACATGTTGAGGAAGCGCCGGTAGAAGCCAGCGAAGGCGCCGACCGCCAGCCCGAACACTGGAGCGGTGATCAGCACGTTCTGGGCGTATGCCAGCTTCTGCTCGGTCGACACCACGTAGGTGAAACCGAGCGGGGTCATGAGCACGTCCGTATTGACGGTCACGACCAGGACGTAGGCGACGCCGGACGCCAGGCCCGAGAGGCCGCCCATGATCCAGGCCGCGCGGGGCGCGAGCATGCCCGCGAGGAAGGCGATGATCATCGGCGGCGGCTGGAGGATCACGTTGCCCGCCAGCACGACGAGCTGGTTGGCCGCGGTGGCCGGGATCAGCATCGCCGCCGTGGTCGCGACGATGACCAGGCCCGGGATCAGCGCCGCCTTCGAGCGCAGGACGACGGACGGCAAGGCGCGCAGGTCGCCCCGGATGTCGACCGGCCCCGCGGCCGCCCGCAGCGACGGGAGGAAGCCCTTCCGCGGCGGGGGCGGGGCGCCCGGCGCCAGGCCCGACGGCCGCCGATCGCGCCGTTCGCGCGGGAGCGCGGCGGCGGGGACGACGGGCGTCTCGACGGCCGCGTCGAGGTGGGGAGCCCCCGTGGTCACGACGCGGTAGCGGCGACGGGCGTCGGCGCGCTCGGTCCTCTTGGCGCGGGCCACGGATCCTCCTCGGAGTCATGTGCTGGCGGGATGCGGCCGCGACCGGAGTCCGGCCGTGGCGCAGGCGAATGCTACCGCGGCAGCCGGGCGGGCGCCGGGCATGGCGCCGGGCTGCCACGCAGCCGATGAGTCCGGGGTGAGTGGCGGGTGAGTGGCCCGTGGTACATACCGGGGGTCACGCCCCGCCGGCCAGGCCCGCCCGGAGGTCGTCCATGCGCGCGCCACGGAGCGCCGTCACCGGCGTTCTCGTCGTCCTGCTCGGAATCGCGTCGATCGGCCGAGGCTCCCCGCCCGATCCTGCCCCTGCGCTCCCGATGAGCGTTGCGGCCGCAGTCGGGTGGCCCGTTTCCGGCGGCCTGCTCGTCGCGGAGGTCGTGACCGGCGGCACGTCCGCGTCCGACGAGTACGTGGAGGTCGCGAACGCGGGGCCGGCTCCGGCCGACCTCGCAGGCCACGAGATCGTCTACGTGAGCGCCTCCGGGGCAACGATCACCCGCAAGGCAGCCTGGACCGGGTCGCTCGTCGTCGAACCGGGTCGCCACGTGCTGATTGCGAACAGCCTCGGGCTGCACGCGGCCGCCGCGGATGCCACGTACAGCGGCGGCCTGGCAGCCACGGGCGGGGCGATCGTCCTGCGGCAGGTCGGCGGCCAGGTGGTAGACGCCGTCGGGTGGGGGGACTCAACGAGCGCCTTCGTCGAGGGAGGCGTCGCGCCCGCGCCCCCGGCCGGCAGTTCGATCGAGCGCCGCCCCGGCGGCTCGGACGGCAACACCCTTGATTCGAATGACAACGCGGCAGACTGGGTCGTTCTCGCGCAGCCGGTCCCGCAGCCGCTCGCCGCACCGCCGGTCCCGGGGCCCACCCCAACGACGACGCCGTCGCCGACCCCGACGCCGGTGCCCAGCCCGACGGCCGAACCGACGCCCACCCCGACGCCTACGCCGACGCCCACACCGGTGCCCACCCCGACGCCCACCGCGACGGCCACCCCGACGCGTACCCCGACGCCGACGCCCACGCCGACACCGACACCGACCCCCTCGCCGACCCCCTCGCCGTCGCCAACCCCGACGCCCACGCCGACACCGACACCGACCCCCTCGCCCACCCCCTCGCCGACCCCCTCGCCGACGCCCACGCCAACGCCGTCACCCACGCCTACTCCGACGCCGTCACCCACGCCTACTCCGACGCCGACGCCGGTGCCCGTTCTCACGATCGCGGCCGCCCGGATGGCTGCCAACGGTGCCCGGGTCGTCGTCGAGGGCGTGCTCACCGCGCCGCTCGGCAGCCTCGAGGACGGGCGGGGCGGGTTCCTCCAGGATCCCTCCGCGGGGATCGCGCTCCTCCTGCCGGCGGACCCCGTCGGCGCGCTCGCCCCGGGCACCTTCGTCCGCGCGTCCGGCACGGTCGACGACCGGTACAGCCAGCGGACGATCCGGCTCGACGGACCGCCAATCGAGATGGGCTCCGGCACACTGCCTGCCCCGCTCCCCATCTCCACCGGAGCGGCAACCGAGGCACTCGAGGGCTCGCTCGTCGCGGCCGGGGGCCCAGTCTCCGATTCTCCGACGTTCCTGGCGAGCGGGATCTCCCTGCAGATCGACGACGGTTCGGGTCCGCTGCGCGTGATCCTCTCGTTCGCCGGCGCGTCCGCCCCGGTTCGTGGCGACACGATCCGGGTGACGGGGCCCCTCGGCCAGCGCGACACGACGGGCACCGGGACCGGCGGCTACCGGGTCCTTGTCACGGACCCGGGGGCGATCGTGATCGTCCCGGCGCCCACGCCGACCCCGACGCCGGAGCCGTCGCCGACCCCCACGCCCACCCCCGCGCCGACCGAGACGCCCACCCCCACGCCGGCGCCGACCCCCACTCCGACCCCTGCGCCCACGACGACGCCGATGACGATCGCGGCCCTGCGGATGGCCCCCGACGGTGCGCGCGTGGTGGTCGAGGGCGTCGTGACGGCCGAGGCGGGGAGGATCGGCCTGCCGCCCCAGGTCGCCATCCAGGACGCCACGGGCGCCATCGTCGTGAAGCTTCCCGACGGCGCTCCACGCCCGGACCGCGGGGCCGTGGTCCGAGTTACCGGGAAGCTCGCCGAGCCCTACGGCCAGCGCGAGGTGCGGCCGGCCGCCCCCGCCGACGTGGTCATCGTCGGATCCGGGGCCCTTCCCGACCCGCTTCCGGCATCGGCGGCGTCGCTCGGCGAGGCAATCGAGGCGCGGCTGGTCGTCCTCGAAGGCACCCTCGATGCGCCGATCGTCCGCGAGGCGAGCGGCGACCTGGTCCTGCGCCTGGTGGACGACGCCGGCGTCGCATTTCGGGCGCGCGCGACGCGGGCGGCCGGGATCGAGCCCTCCGCGGCACGGCCCGGCGCCCGGCTGCGGCTCGCGGGGATCCTGGGCCAGCGCGCCTCCCGGAAGGGCGCGCTCGACGGGTACCGGCTCTGGCTTCGCGATGCGGCCGACCTCGTCGTCACCGCCGCGCCCCGGCCGACGGCCTCGCCGGTCCCGTCTCCCTCCGCGTCGGCGGTCGTGCCGCCGGGCGCCGCCGCCCGGCCGATCGCGGCCGTCCTCCGTCTCGACAAGGGATCGGTGCGGGTCGAAGGTATCGTGACGATCCCGGCCACGCTGCTCGACGCGTCGGGACGCCGCCTGATCGTCCAGGACGCTTCGGCGGCCGTCGAAGTCCTGCTGCCGATCGGGCAGGCGGCCCCGCGTCCGGGGACCCGCCTGCTGGTCGACGGCGAGATCGGCACCGCCTATGGAGCGCCCCGCATCCGGGCCGTCGTCGTGCAGGTCCTCGGGACCGCGGAGATCCCCGCGCCGCGCGGTCTTCCCCGCGAGCCGGGGTCCGCCGACGAGGGAGAGCTCGTCCGGATCGCAGGCAGCGTCGTCGACCTCCAGCGCCTCGGCGACCGCTGGCGGGCCGAGGTGCGGACGGCCGGCGGGACGATCGTCGTCGCCGGCCTCGCAGGCGCCGGGATCCCGGCGGCCTCGATCCCCGAGGGCGCGGGGGTCACCGTGGTCGGTGTCGTTCGTCGTCCGCATCCGGCCGCGACGGATCGCCGCTTCGCCGTGGTGCCCCGCGGACCCGGCGACGTCCGCGTGAGCGACGCGGCGGGCACCGTCGCCGACGGGCCCAAAGGGGGTGGAGGGGCGACGCCGCGGCCTGGCCGGCTCGTGGGAGGGTCGGCCGCCTCGCCAGACGCCCCGGCGAGCGACGCCGACCTGGCGACGCTGCCCGGTCTCGGGGGCGTCCGGGTGCGGGTGGGGGGTCTCGTCGTCGGCCTCGACGGCGATCTCCTGCTCGTCGACGACGGGACCGCGACCGGCGGCCTCCGGCTCACGGGCGATGCCGCGGCCCTCCTGCCGCTCCTCGAAACCGGCGACGCCGTCAGCGCCGTGGGACGGGTGGAGCTGACTGCGGCCGGTGCGATCGTGCGGGTCGACGATCCCGCGAGCCTCGTTCGGCTCGGTGACCTGGGTGAGGTCCTGCCCCTTGACTCCGGCGGGCCCGGGCTCGCCGCCGACGCGGCTGCCGGGCTCGCATCGTCGCGGCCGGCATCGGTCGGTCCGGCGAGCCTTCCGGGCGTCGCGCCCGGCCCGCTTTCCGGCGCCACGGAGCCCGGCGAGGGTCCGCTGCGGGCCGGCGTGGGCCTGGCGTTGGTA
>CAZVPS010000160.1:0-5310 GCA_964629105.1 uncultured Anaerolineaceae bacterium | reverse complement strand
TCTCGAAGAGCTTGCGCAGCGTGACGTTGGCGCTCTTCTCCCCGAAGCCGACGGGGGTCTCCAGGGGGCCCTTCAGGACGACGCGGGTCCGCTCGATCGACTCGCGGGTGGCCTTCGGCACGCCGGAGGTGTCGCCCCGCTTGAAGACCTCGGCGCCGGCCTCGGCCTCCTCCCAGTCGACGGCGACGCCGGCTGCGGCGATGATCCGCTGCGCGGACCGGACGACCTCGGGGCCCACCCCGTCGCCGGGGATGAGGGTGATCCGGTGCGGCTGACCTGGCATCGGGGGATCTCTCCTGTGCGGGGCGGGTGCGGTCGGCGGGTAGGCGTGTCGCGGGTAGGCGTGTCGCGGGCGGGGCGCCGGCGCGGTGTGCCGATGATGCGGTGTGCCGGTGATTCTGCCCCATTCCGGTGGGTCGCGGCGGAGTCGGTGACCGCTGGGGCGGATCATGGCCTTCATCCTGATGTCCTTGCCCGCATCACGCGGGCATCAACCCGGTCGAGGCCCGGCAGGCGGGATCCGGGCTCGATCGCTCCGCGCGGTTGGCCATGGTGCGCCGGCAGGCAGTCCCTCGGCTCTGATGCGCCCGTGATGCGTCCACGGGCATCACGCGGACAGGGCCTGTCTGCCGGCTCGTTCAGTACGGGACCCGGTCCGGCTTCGCGAGCCACTCCTCGAGGACGGCGATCGCCTCGGCGCGCAGCAGGTGGTCCGTGTGGAGTGAACGGGCCTCGGGGGCGAGCGGGACCTGGTCGTAGATGAAGGTGTCGTCGAAGCCGGCGCGGGCGGCGTCGTCGCGGGTCGCGGCGTAGACGAGCCGATCCACGCGGGCCCAGTAGGCGGCCGCCAGGCACATCGGGCAGGGCTCGCAGCTGCTGTAGAGCACGCAGCCGTCGAGGTGGAAGGTCCCGAGCTTCCGGCAGGCGCGCCGGATCGCGACCACCTCGGCGTGGGCGGTCGGGTCCAGGCTCGAGGTGACGGCGTTCCAGCCGCGGGCGACGAGGACGCCGTTGCGGGCGACGACGGCGCCGAACGGCCCGCCCCGATCCTGGCGCATGCGGGTCCGCGACAGGCGGATCGCCTCGCGCAGGAACCGGATGTCCAACTCGGCGCTCTCGTCGACGTGGGTCATGGGGCTCACCTCGGGCCGACCGTAGCGCGCCGCGCCGGCGGGGGTGTAGGGCCGAAGCGCCGGTTCGGCCGCGCCGGGCGGCCCGGGGCGCTGGACCACGCCGCCGAGCTCACCTCACGCCGAGCCGAGCTTCGATGAGAACCGCCCGAAGATCTCGACGGCCTCGGCGACGCCGTCCTCGGCGCGGATCTGTGCCCCGAGGGCCGCAGCCCGCGCGCGCATCGCCTCGTCGGCCACCGTGCGGCGCAGCGCGTCGGCCAGCCGCTCCTGGGTGAGGCGCTTGCGCGGGATCGGCGTCGGACCCACGCCGAGCGCCGCCACTCGCGAGCCCCAGAACGGCTGGTCCACGGTGAAGGGGACGACGATGGCGGGGACGCCTGCCTGCAGCGCCAGGCCCGTCGTGCCCGCTCCGCCGTGGTGGACGACGGCCGCGACGCGCGGGAAGAGCCAGTCGTAGGGCAGGGCCTCGGCGACGAACACGTCGTCGGCCTCGGGAAGGGACGTGAGCCCGCCCCATCCCGTGACCAGCACCGCGCGCACGCCGGCGCTGCGCACGGCGCCGAGCACCAGCGCCGTCACTGCCTCGGGGTCGTCGCTCACCATGCTGCCGAAGCCGATGCCCACCACCGGGCCACCGCGCGCGAGGAAGGCCTCGAGCCCGGGTGGCGGGCTCCACGTCGGCGGCGAGGAGAGAAACCAGTACCCGGTGACGTAGCGCTTCCGGTTGCCCTGCGCGGGCACCGGCACCACGTGGCGACTGAAGCCATACAGCACGGGCTGCCCGTCGGCAGCGCTGGGTCGCCCGGTGAGCCCCAGCACCTCCTTCCGCGCCGACGCCATCGCCCCCCGAAACGGCATCCACAGGGCCATCTCGGACAGCTCGTGGCCCAGGCGGTATCCCGGGCTCCCGAGCCACCGAGGCCCCGCCACCAGGACGCCCGGGTAGGCGCCGGTGGGCGTACCCACCGGCTGCACCTGCGTCTCGATGAACGGCTTCCCGAGCTTCTCGGCGACCGACAGCCCCACCACCATGCCGCCCACGCCCCCGGTGACGACGTCCACGCCCTCGCACGCCTCGAGCGTCTCCCGCGTCCAGGCGTGGATGCGCGGCTTCATCTCGCGGGCCGCGAAGCGCATGCTGGCCATGGTCCCCCGCTCGGTCGCGCCGGTCGAGGCCCGGAGCACCTCCTCGACGCTCCCCGACAGCGGCGCCATCGGGAGCCCCGCCTCGGCGAGCAGCGGCGCGAAGTCCGCGGGCGCCACCATGCGCACGTCGTGGCCGGCCCGCCGCAGCCCCAGGCCCAGCGCGACGTAGGGCACGATCCCGCCCCGGGTGTCCATGGCCACGACGGCGATCCGCACGCTCAGGCTCCCTCCCTGGCCACGTTCACGCCCAGCGGAGCTTCGCCAGCGCGGCCCGCCCGCGGGCGAGGCCGTCCTCGACGTCGGCTGCCCCGGCCACCGTCAGGTGCCCCATCTTCCGGCGCTCGAAGACCCGCCGCTTGTCGTAGACGTGGAGATGCACGAGCGGATCGGCCAGCGCCTCCGCGGCGCCCTCCAGCCGGGCCTCGCGCAACGCACCCGTGCCGAGCAGGTTGACCATTGCGGTTGGCCCGTGGGCCGCCGGGTCGCCCAGCGGCAGCCCGCAGATCGCGCGGACGTGCTGCTCGAACTGGCTGGTGCGGGCGCCCTCGATCGTCCAGTGGCCGCTGTTGTGGACGCGCGGCGCGAGCTCGTTGACGGCCAGCGAGCCGTCGTGAAGCAGGAAGAGCTCGGCGGTGACGAGCCCGACAGTCCCGAGCGCCCCCGCGATCCGCGCACCGAGCGCCGCTGCGGCGGCCGCGGCGGCGGCGGCGTCCACCGGAGCCGGCGCCACCGACTCCACGAGGATGCCGGCGTCGTGGCGGTTGCGCGCGACCGGGAAGGAGGCGAGGGTCCCGTCGAGAGCGCGGGCGGTGATGACGGAGAGCTCGGCCACGAAGTCCAGCTCGCGCTCGACGAGGAGGGGGGTGCCGGGCTGCCGGCCCAGTCGCGCGAGGGCGCCGGGGATCTCGTCGCGGGTCGCGATCCGGACCTGGCTCCTGCCGTCGTAGCCGCCGATCGGCGCCTTGAGGCGGAGCGGGAAGCCGAGGGCGGCGGCGGCCGCGCGGAGGTCCGCCTCGTCGGCCGCCTCGCGCCAGGGGGCGGTCGCGATCCCGAGGCCGGCGACAAAACGCCGCTCGGCGAGCCGGTCCTGGGTCATCCGCAGGGCGTAGGCCCCCGGCCGGACGGGGATGCCGGCGGCCTCGACCGCGTCGACGAGGGCGGCGTCGACGTGCTCCAGCTCGTAGGTGACGACGGCGCAGCCCCGCGCCAGCGCGACCGCCCCCTCAACGGAGTCGTAGGCGGCCGGCACGACGCGATCGGCGACGGCGGCTGCCGGGCAGTCGGGATCCGGGTCCAGGACGGCGATCCGGTAACCCATGGCCCGGGCCGCAAAGCCCAGCATCCGCCCCAGCTGACCGCCGCCGAGGATCCCGATCGTGGCGCCGGGGGCGAGCGGGGCGGGGCGCGGCGGGGCGGGGCGCGGCGGGACGCCACCGTTGCCCGGAGCCGGCTCGTGGGTCGTGCTGCTCATCGCCGCCGAGTGTAGGCGCGGCTGTCGGACGGCGCTGTATCAGTCCCATCATTACCGGGCGGGATTCGCGGCGTCGCAGCGGGCCGAACGGTTCCGCCGAGGTCGAGGATCGGGCGGCGGGAGTGCGCGGCCCGCAACCGCGCAGACACCGTGCCATGACCGCCAAGGAGCCCAAGGGGCGCGGATGCGGCGAGTGGGCAGCCCTGGGCCCGACTGGATGGACCGCCGCGGGAGCCATCGCGGATGGTTGGCCGCTGGGCAATCCCGACGAACGTCCCGCCGCCCTGCCTCTGACGTGGCCGGGGCTCAAGCGTCGGCGCAGACGCCGCTGCCAAGTCCGGCAAGCGCCCGTTGGCGGTCATGGAACGGAGCCCGCCGTCCCGTCGACGGTGTCCCTCGAGCCTCTCCGCCCCCTTGGCCGGGCCCCCTTGGCCGGGCCCCCGGGCCGAACCCCTGCCGGGCCGATATCCGGGCAGGACCGCCTGGCCGGGCCCCCGGCCGCCGGCGCGATCGGCCTCGCCCGCCGCGTCCCCTAGACTTTGGCCTGCATGAACGAGACCATCCCGCCGATCTTCTGGGTCGGCTTCCTCGCCGTCATCGGCGCCCTCCTTGCCCTCGACCTCTTCGTCTTCCACCGGAAGCCGGGCGAGGTCACGCTGCGCTCGGCCGCCATCACCTCGGCCTTCTGGATCAGCCTGGGCCTCGGCTTCGGGATCCTGGTGCTGGCGTGGCTGGGCCCGGAGAAGGCGGTCGAGTACTACAGCGGCTACCTGATCGAGGAGTCGCTCTCGATCGACAACGTCTTCATCTTCAGCCTCGTCTTCACGGCCTTCGCGGTGCCGAAGCACCTCCAGTACCGGGTGCTCTTCTGGGGTGTCATCGGGGCGCTGGCGATGCGCCTCGTGATGATCCTCGTCGGCGCAGCCCTCATCGAGCGCTTCGAGTGGATCCTCCTCGTCTTCGGCGGCTTCCTGGTCTTCACCGGGATCCGGATGTGGCTCTCCACCCGCAACGAGGAGGACGCGGACCCGGCCGCGAACCCCATCGTCCGCTTCGCCCGGCAGCGCCTCCCGTTCACTGATCGGCTGGACGGCCAGCGGTTCTTCACCCGCGTGGGCGGCAAGCGGGTGGCCACGCCGCTCCTGCTGGCCCTGGTCGTCGTCGAGATCAGCGACCTCGTCTTCGCGGTCGACTCGATCCCGGCGGTCTTCGCCGTCACCCGCGACCCGTTCATCGTCTACACGTCGAACGCCTTTGCCATCCTCGGCCTGCGCTCGCTCTACTTCTTCCTGGCCGACCTGAAGGACCGCTTCCGCTACCTCACCCACGGGCTCTCGATCGTGCTCGTCTTCGTCGGGCTCAAGCTCCTGCTCAACGGCTGGATCCACCTCCCGCCGTGGGTCTCGCTGGTGGTCATCGCGGTGGTGTTGGGTGGGGCGGTCGGCTTCTCGCTGGCCCACAGCCGGCGCGAGGAGCGGGCGGCCTCTGCGGCAGCGGAGGCGACCGGAGCCGGGGCCGCCGCCGAGGCCGGGGCCGCGGCCGAGGGGCCGGCGGGGCGCT
>CAZVPS010000159.1:0-5319 GCA_964629105.1 uncultured Anaerolineaceae bacterium | reverse complement strand
CGGGGCGGGTGGAGCTCATGCGTGATCCTCTGGTTGCTGGCTGTCTGCATCGGAGGCGACGCCTTGGACGCGCGGGGACGACCGCACGGCCGTCCTGGCAGCCGGGCGCCCGATCCCCCGCAGGGTAGCACGGCTTCGCCGCGCGCCGGGTGTACGATCCCGCCGCCATGGCCGCCACGATCCTGATCATCGAGGACGAGTACGCCGTCGCCCGGGGGATCGAATACGCCCTCGCCCAGGAGGGCTACACGGTGACCGTCGCCCGCTCGGGCGAGGAGGGGCTGGAGTTCGCCGTCCACCAGGCGCCCGACCTCGTGGTGCTCGACGTCCGCCTGCCGGGCATGGACGGCTTCGAGACCCTGCGCCGGCTCCGCGCCTCGGGGGCGAAGATGCCCGTCCTGGTCCTCACCGCCCGCGACGACGAGGTCGACAAGGTCATCGGCCTGGAGCTGGGCGCCGACGACTACCTGACGAAGCCGTTCGGCCTGCGCGAGCTGATGAGCCGGATCCGGGCTCTGCTGCGGCGCGCCTACGGCGACCTGGCGGACGCGGCGGGCGGGCGCGTGATCCGTCATCGCGATCTCGTGATCGACCTCGAGCGCCGGCGTGTCCAGCGGGGCGGCCGGCGCCTGGGCCTCACCCCGACGGAGTTCGAGATCCTCCGCCACCTCGCCAGCCGGCCGGGCCGCGTCTACAGCCGCGGCGAGCTCCTGGAGCTGCTCCGCGACTACGAGGCCCTGGACCAGGATGAGAAGACGATCAACGTGCACGTCAGCCACCTGCGCGAGAAGATCGAGGACGACCCGTCCCAGCCGGTCTTCGTGCTGACCGTCCGGGGAGCCGGCTACGCGTTCGCCGACCGCTGACCCGGACGCCTCCCGGGTCCCGGAACCCGGCTTTCGCGCGTCGACGATGGCTGCCACCCCGCCGACCAGCCGGACCTTCCAGGCCCGGCTGACGCTCGCCTTCGTGGCGGTCGTCGCCCTGTCGCTTCTCGCGGTCTCGGCAATCGTCGTGAACCGGCTGGACGCCTACTTCCGGGACCAGGAGCAGGCCGCCCTGGACGCCCGGGGGTCGGTCGTTGCCAGGATCGTGGCCCTCGTTGCCGGGGCGGCGGCCGGCAGCGCCCCGGTCGTGGGGGCCGGCAACACGCTCAACCCGGACGTGGCCAGCGCCCTCGGCAGCGACCCGTTCCTGGCCTTCCTGGCCGACCAGGTGGCGCTGGCCGACGTCGAGGTCCGGGTGGGCGGAGCGACAGTCACCAGCGCCGGCGAGGTCATCGTCACGGCCGCGGCCGGCGGCTCCTACGCCCGGTTCCTCGCGGCGCGTCCGGAGCCGGGCGAGGCGCGCGAGCCGGGGCAGGCCCGCGAGCCGCTCTCCGCCGTCAACCGGTTCGGACCGCTGCATGGCGGGACGCTCGGCGAGCCCTGGGGGATCGAGGCCGTCCTCGCCAACCCCTACACCACGCGCGCCTCCACCCTGGCCACGATCAGCGGCCTCATCGTGATCACCGTGCTCGGCGCGCTCTTCGCCACGCTGCTGATCTCCACGTACCTGGCGGCGCGGTTCACGCGTCCTCTTCGTCGGCTGGGGGAGGCGACCCGGCGCCTGGGGGCCGGGGACCTGGCGGGGCGGGTGCCGGCCGCGGAGCTCGAGTCGTCCTACGCCGAGGTCGCGGATCTCGCTCGGCAGTTCAACGTGATGGCCGAGCGGCTCGAGGAGTCCGTGGACCTGCTCCGGCGCGACCGCGACCGGAGCCGCGACTTCCTCGCCGACGTCTCGCACGAGCTGCGGACGCCGCTGGCGGCCCTGCGGATGAACACGGAGCTCCTGCAGGGCCAGGCGGGGAGAGACCCGGCGATCCGGGCCGAGTTCCTGGCGACGAGCCGCGGGCAGCTGGATCGTCTCGACTGGCTGGCCCACAACCTGCTGGAGCTCTCGAAGCTCGAATCGGGCCTCCTCCGGCTGGACCTGCGGCCCGACGACCTCCGCTCGACGGCCGAGTCGGCGTTCGAGCAGGCGGAACCGGCCGCGAGGCGCCGGGGCGTCGCAATGGAGCTGCGTCTGCCGCCGGATCCCGTACGCATCCGGCACGACCCGCAACGGATCGGCCAGGTCGTGGCGAACCTCCTGGGGAACGCCATCAAGTTCACGCCGTCGGGCGGCTCCGTGGTGCTGACCCTGGCGCCCCACCGCGACGGCGCCCGGCTGGAGGTGCGCGACAGCGGGGTGGGGATCGACGCCAGCGAGATCCCCCACGTCTTCGAGCGCTTCTACCGCGGCTCGCGGGCGAACGAGGCGCGCGGGTCGGGAAGCGGTCTCGGGCTGGCCATCGTGAAGTCGATCGTGGACATGCACGGCGGCCGCATCGCCGTGGAGAGCCGGGTGGGCGCCGGCACGGCCTTCACGGTGATCCTGCCGCGCGACCCGAAGCAGGGCGAGGAGATCCCGGCGCCCGCCGTGGCGCGCCATCCCGGCGAGCCCGGGCCGCCCCGCGACGCCGCGATGTGACGATTTCTTCATCGGGGCCGCGCCCGAGCCGCAATCGCGACCGGCGACCCTAGTACCCGACACCGAATCGCCGGTCCCACCTGCCGGCGCGAGACCATCCAGCCGTGGAGCACGACCCTGATGACCGATCCCTTCGAGCCGGCCGCTCCGTCCCCTGGGCCCGACGGGCCCCCACTGCCGGTCTCCTACTCGCCGGCCACCGAGCGCCGTCCGGCCTGGACCGACGTCGCCGCGGAGAGCGACGCGGAACATGTCGCCCCGCCGACACCCAGGGCCTGGTACGAGCCGCAGTCCGCCATGGACGGCGGCGTCGAGACCCCGGCCGCCCGGACGCCCGCCGCGCGCCGTGGCGGGGCCGCCGGCGTCGTGATCGCGGCCTCCCTCGCGGCGGCCGTCGTCGGCTCGCTCGGCACGTACGGCATCCTCGCCGGGACGGGCGCCCTCGATCGCACTGTCGCGACGGCCGCGCCCGTCGGCCGGGGCCAGCAGGCCACCCAGCCGCTGCCCGTCTCGATCGACGAGAGCTCCGCGATCACGCGCGCGGCGGAGAAGGTCTCGCCCGCCATCGTGACGATCGCCGTGAGCGGCGCCGCGGCCAACCCGAACGACCCGTTCTTCAGCATCCCCCAGTCGGGTGTCGGCTCCGGCGTCATCTTCGACGCGGACGGCTGGATCATCACGAACAAGCACGTCGCCGAAGGCGCCCAGAAGCTGTCGGTGACGCTCGAGGACGGCCGCGTCTTCGACGGCACGGTCTACGGGATCGACACCCTGACCGACCTTGCCATCGTCAAGGTCGAGGCGACCGGGCTGCCCACGGCGCCCATCGGCGACTCCTCGACGGCCAAGGTGGGCCAGCTCGCCATCGCCATCGGAAGCCCGCTGGGGACCTACACGAACTCGGTCACGTCGGGCATCGTCTCCGCCTTCGGCCGGACGATCCAGGTCCAGGACGGGACCGTGATCCGCAACCTCATCCAGACCGACGCCGCGATCAACCCCGGCAACTCCGGGGGGGCGCTCCTCGACTCCGCCGGCAACGTCATCGGGATCAACACCGCCGTCGCCCAGACCGCCGAGGGGATCGGCTTCGCGATCCCGATCAACATCGCGCGCCCGATCATGCAGCAGGCGCTCGCCGGCCAGGAGCTGGCCCGCCCGTGGATCGGGGTCTTCTACGTCTCGATCACCCCCTCGGTCGCCGAGGCCAACAGGCTGCCGGTCGAGAAGGGCGCCTGGCTGACCGCCCAGGACGCCAACGGCCAGCAGAAGGATCCGATCGTGGCGGGCAGCCCCGCGGCGGCGGCCGGCCTCCGCGACGGGGACGTCATCACCGCGGTGGACGGGACCGCGATCGACGCCCACAGCCCGCTCGACGACATCCTGACCCAGTACGCGCCCGGGCGGACGGTCGCCCTTGACGTCCTCCGGGGCGGGCAGAAGCTGAGCCTCACGCTCACCCTCGGGACACGCCCCGCCAGGGTCGAGTAGTCAGCGCGAGCGGCGGATCTCCACGCCGGCCCAGGCCAGCGGGCCGGGGAGCGGCGCCTCCGGCTTGCGCACCCGGACCGTGACGGCGCCCGCGGCTGGACTGCCCGCCAGCACGGCGGCGGCGATCCGTTCGGCGAGCGTCTCGATGAGGGCCACGTGGGGGCCCTCCACGACCGCGCGCGCCGCGGCGAAGACGGCCCCGTAGTCGACGCTGCGCGCCAGGTCGTCGGTCGTCCCGGCCGGCGCGAGATCCAGCTCGATGACCACGTCGACCTCGAAGGGCTGGGGCCGCTCGGTCTCGAACGGGAGGACGCCGTGGCGGCCGGCGAAGCGCATCGCCCGCAGCTCGATCCGATCGGTCACCGGTCGCCCTCCCAGCCCGGGGGGCGCCAGCCGCGGACCACCGCGTCGGCCATCCGGGCGGCCCGCACGTTGGGCAGGACGTCGTGGACGCGCACCAGGTCGACGCCGGCCACGACGCCCAGGACGGTGGTGGCAACCGTCGCCTCCCCCCGCTCCTCGGCCGGCAGGTCGAGCACCCTGCCGAGGGTCGACTTGCGCGACGTCCCGAGGAGGACCGGGCGGCCCAGGGCGCGGAGGGTCGCGAGCTCGCGGAGGAGCGCCAGGTTGTGGGAGGGTGCCTTTCCGAACCCGAACCCCGGATCCACGATCAAGCGTTCCCAGGGGACGCCCGCCCGGACGGCGCGCTCGAGGGCCCGCTGGAGGTCGGCCACGATCTCGGCCATGAGCGCCGTGTAGCGGGCCTCGGCGCGGTTGTGCATCACCACGAGGGAAACCCCTCGCTCGGCCGCCACGCGGGCGAGTCCGTCGTCCTCGGCGACGCCCCAGACGTCGTTGACGAGATGGGCGCCGGCCTCCACCGCGGCGTCCGCCACGGAGGGCTTCGTCGTGTCGATCGAGATCGGCACGCCGGGCAGCGCCTCGCGCAGCGCCCGGATCACCGGGACGACGCGGCCGGCCTCCGCGGCGGCATCCACGACGGCGTGGCCGGGCCGCGACGACTCCCCGCCGACGTCCAGCAGGTCGGCGCCCTCGTCGACCATCCGGTGGGCGAGGGCGAGCGCCGCGGCCACCGGGTCGCCCCCGGCCGCGAGGAGGCCGTCCCCGGCCGCGAGGAGGCCGTCCCCGGAGAACGAGTCCGGGGTCACGTTGAGGATCCCGACGACGAACGTGCGGGTTCCCCAGGTGAAGGTCCGGGGGCCGATGGCAAGCGGCGCCGGCGCCCCGGGCAGGCCGGCGCCGGCATCCGGCGGCACGGCGAACCAGGGCGTCGCCGCCCCACCGCCGCGGCCCGGG
>CAZVPS010000158.1:0-5324 GCA_964629105.1 uncultured Anaerolineaceae bacterium | reverse complement strand
CGCTCATCCGGTCGAACCTGCCTCGGCCGGGGCGAACGGGACCCAGGCCGTCACGGTCGCCCCGGCGCCCGGCGCGCTCTCGAACCGGCACCAGCCGCCGGCCATCGTCGCCCGCTCATGCATTGTCGCCAGCCCCAGGTGGCCAGGCACGGCCGCGCTTGCCAGGTCGAAGCCGCGCCCGTCGTCGCGCACGCTCAGCCTGGTACCCTCGCCGTCGTCGGCGAGGGTGACGGTCACCTGCGACGCGGCGGCGTGCTTGCGGACGTTGGTCAGGGCCTCCTGGGCGATCCGGAACAGGACGGCCCGTGCCTCGGCCGGTGGCTCGCTGCGCAGGTCGGCGACAAGCGCGACGGCCGGCTCGCCGGCTGCCCCCATGCGCGCCAGGTGCTGGCGCAGGGCAGACTCCAGCCCATCCTGGTCGAGGACGAGCGGCCGCAGGTCGAACATCAGCGTTCGCAGCCCGGTCAGGGCGTCCGACAGGGTTGCCCGCAGCCGCTCCATCTCGGCGCGCTCGTTCTGGTCGCCCAGCCGGCGGGCCAGGAGCTCGAGGCGGATGCCGAGGGCGACGACCGTCTGGACGGGCCCGTCGTGGACGTCGGCGGCGATCCGGCGGCGCTCCTCTTCCTGGGCCGTGACCAGTCGTCGCGCGAGGTCCTGGCGCTCGCGCGATGTCTCGCGCAACCGGTCGAAGCTCTCCTGGAGCTCGCGCGTCCGCTCGGCGACCCGCGACTCGAGGACCCGGTTGTGATCCCACAGGTCGAGCTCGAGGAAGTGGCGGGTGAGCAGGTTCCGGACCCGGAGGAGCACCTCGAGGTGGTCGAACGGCTTGGTCACGAAGTCCATCGCCCCGCCGGCCAGGGCGCGTTCGCGTGTCTCGCGGGTGACGTCGGCGGTGAGCACGAGGACTGGCGGCCGGACCGCAGCCTCCGTCCGCCCGGCGAGCCAGGCGAGGATCTCGAAGCCGCTGACGTGCGGCATGAGCAGGTCGAGCAGGACGAGGTCGGGCGGCGCAGCCTCGTGGTGGGCCGCGAACTGGCGCGGGTCGGTCATGAGGACGAGGTTGACGAAGCCCTCCTGTTTCAGGAGGCGCTCCAGGATCCGGACGTTCGCCGGCTCGTCGTCGACGATGAAGACGCGGGCCTGGACGAAGCTGCCGTCACGCATGGGCCACCCCTCCTGCGAGGACACCATCCACCGCGGCGAGGAATGCCGCCACGTCGATCGGCTTCGCGAAATAGGCCTTGGCACCGAGGTCGAGGAACCGCCGCCCGGTACCGTTGCCGAGCGCGGAGCTCAGCACGATGACGGGGATGTCACACGTGGCCGGATCGCCCTGGAGCAGCCGGAGGACCTCCTCGCCGGGCATGTCGGGCAGATGGAGATCGAGGAGGACCAGGTCGGGATGATGCTGCCGGGCGAGGTCGAGGCCAAGGCTCCCCTGCATCGCCGCCAGCACTCGCGTCCCCGGCCGCACGTCAAGGATCCGCTCGACGAGCTTGAGATTGGTGAGATTGTCCTCCACGTACACGACCGTCGCCCCTGCGTGCGCCCCCGTGCCCGGCTCGGATCGCTCTCCCGATCCGACCGCCGGCTCGGCGGCGAGCGGGAGCTCGATCGAGAACGTGCTGCCGGCGCCGACCTCACTCTCCACCGAGATCGACCCGTTCATCGCCTCGATCAGGCGGGCGGACAGCGCCAGGCCGACCCCCAATCCGCCCGGCTTGCGGTCCGATCCGATCCGGCGATCGAGGATCGTGAACAGCGTCGCCTGGCGCTCCGCCGGGATCCCCGGACCGGTGTCGGTCACCGAGAGGCGCAGGCGATCGCCCGCCGCGACGTGGTAGGCGATGGTGACCGACCCGTCGTCGCGGTTGTACGTCACCGCGTTCCTCAGGAGGTTCAGGATCACCTGCTTGATACGGATCCGATCGGCGAGAACCCATGGGGGCCGCTCGGCATCAGCCGGCGTCACGAGCCGGATGCCCCGTCCAGCCGCAACCGGACGAACGAGATCGACCGTCTCGTGGATCAGCTCCTCCACGCTCACCGGCTCGATGGAGAGCGTGAGCGGGCCCGACTCGACGCGCGCCAGATCGAGGACGCTGTCGATCATCGCGAGGAGGGCGCGTCCTGCCCGGAGGACCTGGGTGACGCTGTCGCGGTCGTCGGGCGAGAGCGCGGAGCGCTCGAGGAGCTGAGCGAAGCCGAGGACCGCGTTGAGCGGCGTGCGCAGCTCGTGGCTCATGCTCGAGAGGAACTCGCTCTTCGCCCGGTTCGCCCGCTCGGCCTCCTCCTTCGCCCGGCGGAGATCGTCCTCGGCGCGCCTGCGTTCCGTGATGTCGAACGAGGTACCGGTGACCTGCCAGGCGCCGTCCGCCCCGGTCTCGAAGTGGAGGGCGGAAGACATCGACCGCTCGCGGCCGTCGCGGGTGATCATCGGGTGCTCAAACGTCAGGTCCGGGCGACCCTGCTCCATCGCCTCCCGGACCGCGGCGACGATCCGCTCGCGATCGTCCGGGCGGAGACGCTCGACCCAGAAACCCGGGGTTGCGAGCACCTCCTGCGGGGAGAACCCGAGCACCTGCTCCACGGAGGGGCTCACGTACTTGGGCACGAGGTCCAACCCTCGTCCGCGGAACAGGATCACCGAGGTGGAGGCAAGGACCTCGCTCAGGTAGGTGTTTGCCTCGCGCAAACGCTCGCTCGTGGTCTCAAGCTCGGCCGTTCGCTCGGCGACGCGCTCCTCGAGCCCGGCGTTCAGCCGCCGGATCTCGTCCTCTGCCCGGTGAGCCGCGGTGACGTCGGCAAGGACACCCTGCCACGTGCATGCGCGGCCCTCGGCGTCGCGCTCGGTGACCACGGCCTCGTCACGGACCCACAGCTCGCTGCCGTCCCGGGCGATGATCCGGTACTTGAGAGTGCTCGGCTCGTCTCGCTCGTTCGCACGGCGCGCCGCTGCCATGACCCACTCGCGGTCGTCGGGGTGGATCAGGTTCGACCAGAGCCAGGTATGGGCAGCTGCCTCATCCGGTGGATGGCCGGTGAGTTCCTCGTAGCGGGGGCTGACGTACCGGCTCGCGGCCGCCTCGTCGGTCGAGTCGATGTAGATGACCGCCGGCACCTGCTCCACGAGCCGCCGGAACCTGGCCTCCGACGCCGTGAGCTGCGCCTGGACCCGGGTGTACGTGTCGATGTCGACGAGCAGCCCGCGGAGCCTCGCGAAGGCGAGCAGCATGAGCGCTCCCATGGTCACCGCCAAGACGAGGCCATCTGCAGACTCTTCAACGATCGCGTGGCGCAGGAGGGTGAGCGGGACCAGCAGGCTGACGACACCCAGCAGGTAGATGCGCCGGCGGGCCGGAAGCCACGACGGCTGGTCGCCCCCCCTGCCGATCAGGGGCAGCGAAGGATGGAGGGCGGCCGCGCCGACCAGCGCGAACGACAGGAGCCAGAGCGGCCGCTCGATGGCGCCTGCGGACAGCAGGCCGGGGTCCGAGAGGCCCAGAAGCGCGTCGGCCAACGCCTGGGCCGCGATCCCTCCGATGAGCAGCGGCAGCGCCGCCCCGCGTGGTCCCTTTGAGAACGCCAGCCACAGGAGGAGGATCAGGAACACGAGATCGGGCACCGGGTACGTGATCGCGACGAAGCGTTCGGAGGGCGTGACCCCCGGACGTCCCAGGACCGGGGCGATGAGGAACTCGAACCAGAGGACGCTGATGCCGGTGACGACGATGGCCGCGTCGGCCAGCGACCGGAGATCGCGCAAGGCCCCCCGCGCACGCACCAGGAGCACGAGGCCGATGGCGATCGCCAGGTGGGCGACGAGATAGAGCCCGCCGAAGACCGTGTAGGCGGCGAGTGGTGCCAGGGGATCGTTCCCGTACCTTGCCGCGTTGGCGGCCAGGAGGAGCCCGTAGCCGGCGAGGAGGACCAGCCAGGGTGTCCGCGGATCCGGGCGGTACCGCCGGATGCCCCAGGCGAGCGCGCCGATGACCGACGCGTTCACGGCCAGGTGGATCGCGGCCGACGCGGGGCTGTCGGCCGGCAGCAGGACGAACACGCCCGTGGCGGCGAGCGCGGCGGCAAGGTACCAGGCCCAGGGCCGGCCCTTCGCGAATGAAGGCGCAGACGCGGACATCACCCTCGCAGCCTAGGTCGAGGTGCACGCACGCACCATGGGCCGATGGTCATAGGGTGCCCGGGTCAGCCGGCTTGCCCGAGTCAGCCGGCTTGCCCGGGGCCAGCACGTCATCCACGAGGGCGAGGAACTCGCCGATGTCGAGCGGCTTGGTGAGGTAGGCCCGGGCGCCGTCCGCCAGGAGTCGCTCGACCTGGCCGGGCGTCGCGTCGGCGCTCAGCACGACGACCGGGATGTGGCGGGTGGCCGGGTCGGCGCGCAACCGGGCGAGGAGCTCCTCGCCGCTCATGTCGGGCAGGTGGAGGTCGAGCAGGACGAGGTCCGGCCGGTGCTCCCGGGCGAGGTCGAGGCCGAGCCCCCCCAGCATCGCCGGGATGAGCCGGACCTCCCCCCGGAGCGCCAGCGCCCGCTCGATGAGCCGGAAGTTGGAGAGGTTGTCCTCGATGTAGAGGACGGTGCCCGTGGCCGTGGGGCCGGTTGCCATCGCGGCGGGCGGCGGGGGCTCGTCGGGGCGCACGGTCGCCGGGGTCGCGACCGGGAGCTCGAGCCAGAACGTGCTGCCCTCGCCGGGCGCCGAGTCGACCCCGATCGTGCCGCCCATCGCCTCGACCAGCGCCTTGGAGAGGCTCAGGCCGAGGCCGGTCCCCTCGGTCGTTCCGCCCTCCGCCCCCAGCCGGTCGAACGGGGTGAAGAGCCGTGCCTCCTGCGCCGGGCTGATGCCCGGTCCCTCGTCGGTGACGCTGAGGCGCAGCACCTCGGTCCCGGCGGGCTGGCAGGCGATGCGGACCGAGCCGCTGGGTCGGTTGAACTTCACGGCGTTCGAGAGCAGGTTCAGCAGCACCTGCTTCAGGCGCTGGCGATCGGCGAGCACGTGCTGGCCCGGCGCGATCGATCCGACGTGGACGGCGATCCCGCGCGCCGTCGCGAGCGGGCCGATGAGCGCGACGGCGTCCGCGATCACCTCGCCCAGGTCCACCGGCTCGGGCGAGATCGGGAGCTGGCCGGTCTCGATCCGGCTGAGGTCGAGCACCTCGTTGATGAGGTCGAGCAGGGGCCAGCCACCCTTGAGGATCTGGTCCGCGCTCTCCCGCTGGTCGTGGTCGAGATGGTCCAGCCCGAGCAGCTGGCCGAAGCCCAGGCTCGCGTTGAGCGGCGCCCCCAGCCCGTGCCCCATCCGCGCCAGGAA
>CAZVPS010000157.1:0-5357 GCA_964629105.1 uncultured Anaerolineaceae bacterium | reverse complement strand
CGTGACGGCCTGGGTCCCGTTCGCCCCGGCCGAGGCAGGTTCGACCGGATGAGCGCCCACGAGCAGTCGGTCATCAGGGTGCTGCTCGCCGACGACGACCCCGCGGTCCTGGCGGCGCTGACCGACCTGCTGGACGGGGAGCCCGGGGTGTCGGTCGTGGCGACGGCCCGGGACGCGGACAGCGCCGTCCGGCTCGCCGCCGCGCATCGACCCGAGGTCGCCCTCATCGACGTGATCATGCCCGGGGGCGGCGCGCGGGCTGCCCACGGGATTCGCCGGGTCTCGCCGGAGACGCGCATCGTTGCGCTCTCGGCCCACGACGACCGGGCATCCGTCGCGACGATGCTCCGGGCCGGTGCCCTGGGGTACGTCATCAAGGGCGCGCCGGTCGGCGAGATCCTCGACGCCGTCGAGCGGGCCAGCCGCGGCCTGGCCAGCCTGTCGGGCGACGCCGCCGCCGCTGTCTCGCGCGAGCTGGACGAGCATCTCGGCCGCCTCGAGCTGGCGGTCGAGCGCGCCGCTGCCCTGGTCGAGCAGATCGCGGGCGTCCTGGAGCCCGGTGCGATCCGGGCCGTCTACCAGCCGATCTTCGAGCTCGCCACGCTGCGCGTCGTCGGCTACGAGGCCCTGGCGCGCTTCGATCGCGAACCGGTCCGCGGGCCCGACGTCTGGTTCGCGGCCGCCGACGAGGCCGGCCTGCGACTCGAGCTGGAGCTGGCCGCGATCCGGGCGGCGGTGGCCCGGTTCTCCGAGCTGCCGGCGCCCGCGTGCCTCGCGCTCAACGCCTCGCCGGCGACCGCCGTCTCGGAGGATCTGGCAACGCTTCTCCTGGGCCTGCCGGCCGAACGACTCGTGATCGAGATCACCGAGCACGCACCCGTGGCCGACTACGATGCGCTTCAGGCTGGGCTTGCCGGGCTCCGGTCGCAAGGGACACAGCTCTCGGTCGACGACGCCGGAGCCGGCTTCGCCAGCCTTCGCCACATCCTCCTCCTGGCGCCGGACATCATCAAGCTGGACATCAGCCTGACCCGCGACATCGACCGTGACCGCGCCCGCCGCTCGCTGGCGTCGGCGCTCATCGCCTTCGCCACCGAGATGGGAATCCGCGTCGTGGCCGAGGGGATCGAGACCGCGGCCGAGCTCCAGGCGCTTCGGGATCTCGGCGCGAGCCACGGACAGGGATACCTCCTCGGGCGGCCGGGCGAACCGCCCGGCCGCGACGCCGCGACCGGCACGGGGTCGGGTGGGACCGCCGGCGTCCCGACGCGGCCGTGAGCGCGCGGTCCGCTCCCGCGACCGGCATCGACGTGACCGAGCGGCACACGGCGGAGGAGGCGCTCACCGGCATCGAGGCGGTTCGGACGTTGCTGGCGGTCGACGGCCTGACGCCGGAGGCGCTCCAGCAGATCGTGGCGGTCCTGTCCCGCCGTTTCGGCTACACCCATGTGTCGGTTTACCTGGCCGAGGGGACGCGCCTCCGGCTGGGCGCGTCGGTGGGCTACGCGGACCCGGTCCTTGCGCTCGACGCGGCCCGCGGCGTCATCGGGCGGGTCCTGCGGACCCGGCGCACCGCGTTCGTCCGCGACGTCACCGCGGACCCCGACTACCTCGCCGCCGATCCGGCGGTCCGGAGCGAGATCTCCGTTCCGCTCATCGTCTCGGGCGAGCTCCTCGGCGTCCTGAACGTCGAGTCGGCCCGGGAGGATCGCCCGCTCGACGAGCAGGACCTCGTGCTCCTCGAGGCGGTCGCCGATCGGCTGGCGAGCTCCACCGCGCTCGGCCGGGAGCGAAGCGCGCTGGCCGCCCGCGCGGACCTGCTCGCCGGGCTCCTGGCGTTCTCGCAGTCGGTGACCAGCACGCTCCAGGCGGAGGCCCTCTGGGACCTGGTCGTCGAGGGCGTCGTGAAGGTGCTGCCCGCCGATCTCGTCGCGCTCATCATTCTCGATCGCTCCAGCGGCCGTTACCTCCTGCGCGCCGTTCTGGGCCTCGACCCGTCGGCCGTTGGGACCGAGATCCGGCCGGGCGAGGGCGTCACCGGTCGGGCGATCCGCGACCGGGTCCCGGTCGTCATCGACGATCTCCCGCGCTCCGCCTATCCGCCGGCCGTCCGCGGGCTCGTCGCGACCGACCACCTCGTTTCCGTCGCCGTGCCCCTCATCCGCGAGGGGGCGGTGGTCGGCGCGCTCATGGTCGGGCGGGCCGACCTCGCGCAGCGGTTCAACTCCGTCGAACTCGACGCCCTCGGCATCCTCGGGAACCAGGCTGCCCTGGCCGTCGCCAACGTCTTCCTGCACGCCGAGGTCGCCGAGTCGGCGATCCGCGACGCCCTCACCGACCTTCACAACCGCCGCTACCTGGACACGTCGCTGGAGCGGATCGTCGCGGCCTGGGTACGGACGCCTCCGGCGGCCCGCCGCCCGCTGTCCGCGGTGATGTTCGACCTCGACCACTTCGGCCGCTTCAACAAGGAGCACGGGCACCTGGTCGGCGACGCCGTCCTGCGGGCGTTCGGCGACATCCTGCGGCGGCGATTCCGGGCGAGCGACCTCGTCGCGCGGTTCGGCGGCGAGGAGTTCGTGGCAATCCTCGAGGGGGCGACGCTCGACGATGCGGTCAGGATCGCGGAGGAGGTGCGCCTCGCGTTCCGCGCCACCTCGGTGCCGGGTGCCAATGGCCGGCAGCTCTCGTGCACCGTCTCGGCCGGGTGCGCCACGCTCGAGAGCGACGACGCCACCCCGCACGCGCTCGTGCATGCGGCCGACATCGGGCTGTTCTCCGCCAAGCGAGCCGGACGCGACCGGGTCGTCGCCGTGCCGGAGGCGCCATGACCGACACCGTGCGCGCGGCCATCAACGTGCGCGTCGCGATCGTCGACGACCACCCGCTCGTCGGGGGCGGCCTCGCAGCGCTTCTCGCGACGGAGACGAACCTCGAGGTGGTCGGCGTGGCCCGCGACACGGCCGGGGCCTTCGAGCTCATCGACCGGGCCCGGCCGGACGTCGTGGTCTGTGACGTCCAGCTCGGCGACGAGTCCGGGTTCAGCCTTCTGGAGCGCTACGCCGGCGGCTCGTCGGCCGTCGTCATGTACAGCTCTCACGACCACCCGACCTACCATCGGGCCGCGTTCGACGGCGGGGCAGCAGCCTTCGTCCTCAAGAGTGGGGAGTCGGCGGGGCTCGTCGAGGCGATCCGGGCCGCGGCGGCCGGTCGGACCAGCTTCTCCCCCTCCACGATCCGCGCAGTCCGGTCGTCGGGCACGCTGCCCACGCCGCGGGAGCTCCAGGTGATCGAGCAGCTGGCCGAGGGACGGTCCACGGACGAGGTCGCGGCCACCCTCGGGATCGGGCCGCGGACCGTGGAGAGCCACCTGCGCTCCCTGTTCGACCGCTTCGACGTCCAGAGCCGCACCGACATCGTCATCCGCGCCGTCCGGGAGGGCTGGATCCGGCCACGGTCGACCGGGGGGACCGCCGAGCGGACGGGGGGCCCACCTCCGGAGGGCTGGGTCGTGGACGAGGCCGTCCTCCGGGCCGGCCGTCGGACGGACGCGGCGGCGAGTCGGCCATCGCGTCGGCCGCCGCGGCCGCCCCGGCAGGCTCGGTAGGCTCGGCAGGCTCGGGGGCTCGGTCGCGGCCGGATGACGCGTCGTTCGCCGGACAATCCCCGGCGGACCCTCGATCAGCGACCCGCGTCCTCGAACGACTCGACGACGATCGACGCCTGAAGGGATGCGCCCTGGACCTCGTTGCCCGCGCTGAGCGGGAGCCTGACGGACACCAGGATCGTCGCCGACTCGCCGTCGGCCAGGGCAGGATCGGCCGCGGTCGGCCAGCCGGTTCCGCCGACCGTTGCTCCGGCCAGCGGACCCGCGTAGAGGACCGTGCCGTCCGGGCGCGCCAGCCGCAGCTCCAGCGCCAGGGCGAGTGCGGGCGATCCCGTGTACGCGACGCGAAGCCGGTAGCGGATCGCGCCCGTTGCCCGGAGGCTGATCGTCTGCACTGGTCCCTGGTCGCCGGGCATCAGGCCGGTGACCGCGATCGCCGCGTCGCCGCTGACGTCCAGGCGGTGCTCGGCCGCGGGCAGCCCGCGTGAGACCGCGGCGGCCGCGGCCGGCAGCAGCGCGACCGTCATCAGCAGGCTGAGGGCGAGCGCGGCGAGCCGGGCGATCGGATGCCTGAAGGAAGTCATGCCCGGACGATGCCGGCCGGCCGGATCCGGCGACAGCGGCCCGCCACGCATCGGGGTGCGGGGATTTTCCCGTAGGACGTTCGTGGCAGGACGTTCGTGGCAGGACGTTCGTCGCGGCCGCAGCGAAACCGGGTCCGCCCTGCCCCGCCCGGCCTTGCCGCCTCAGCAGATGCGGGGCAGCTGCTCCCCCACCAGCATGTCGACGATCCGCTCGCTGCCCATGATCGTGCGGATCGTGACCATGCCGGGATGGTCGGCCACGACCTCCCCGATCCGGGCGGCCCCCTCCCCCTCCGGCAGAGCACGCATGGCCGCAACGACGGCGTCCGCCGAGGCCGCCGGCACGATCGCCACCAGCTTCCCCTCGTTGGCGACGTGGAACGGGTCGAGGCCCAGCATCTCGCAGGCGGCACGCACGGGTCCGGGGATCGGGATCGCCGGCTCGTCCAGAACCATGCCCACGCCGGACGTCGCCGCGATCTCGTTGAGCGCCGACGAGAGGCCGCCGCGGGTCGGGTCGCGGAGGACCCGGACGTCGGGCTCGACCGCGAGGATCGCCGCGACGAGCGCGTTGAGCGCCTGGGTGTCCGAGGCGATCTCCACCTCGAACTCCAGGCCCTCGCGGACGCTCATGATCGCCACGCCGTGGAGGCCGATCGGCCCCGACAGGATGATGGCGTCGCCCGGGCGCGCCCGGTCGGCCGCCGGCGCGACGCCGTCGGCAACCAGGCCGATCCCGGCCGTGTTCACGAAGAGCCGGTCGGCGGCGCCGCGCCCGACGACCTTCGTGTCGCCGGTCACGATCCGGGCCCCGGCCCGGGAGGCCGCCCGCGCGGCGGACGCGGTGATCGCGGCCAGCTCATCGAGCGGGAGGCCCTCCTCGATGACGTAGGCAAGCGAGAGCGCGAGCGGCTGGGCGCCCATCATCGCAAGGTCGTTGATCGTGCCGTTGACGGCCAGCTCGCCGATGTCACCGCCGGGGAACCGGATCGGGCTCACCACGAACGAATCCGTGGTGAACGCCACGCGCGTCCCGGCGACGTCGACGACGGCGGCGTCGTTGAGCGGACCGCCGGGGGATGCGGCGGCCAGCGCCGGCCCGATGACGTCACGCAGGAGCGCGTTCGAGAGCTGGCCGCCGGAGCCGTGGCCGAGGATGACCCGCT